>NZ_JAAGPQ010000044.1:0-66343 GCF_017104985.1 Paraburkholderia sp. Ac-20342
CCTCGTGCCCCTTGGTTAGACGGACGCTATGACCCAGAACTCGCTCCCCTCCTGGTCCTCGCTGCAGACGCATTACGAGAAGATTCGCGATGCGCATCTGCGCGACTGGTTCGCCCCCGAGAACGATTCCGCCCCCACTCTCGCCGAGCGCCTCACGTTCGGCGGCGGCGGTCTCGCGGCCGATTTCTCGAAACACCCCACTACCGACAAATCCGACGTGTGCTCTTCCGATCCGAACCCGGCCGCGCGGCATCGCTCTGACTGCATCGTCGCATCACTCTCGGCCGCGCTTCAGGCGCGCGCCTTTTCCTCGTGCCCCTTGGTTAGACGGACGCTATGACCCAGAACTCGCTCCCCTCCTGGTCCTCGCTGCAGACGCATTACGAGAAGATTCGCGATGCGCATCTGCGCGACTGGTTCGCCCCCGAGAACGATCCCGCCCCCACTCGCGCCGAGCGCCTCACGTTCGGCGGCGGCGGTCTCGCGGCCGATTTCTCGAAACACCGCATCACCGACGAAACCCTGAAGCTGCTCGTGCAGCTCGCGCGCGAAGCCGGCGTTGAAAAGCGCCGCGACGCGATGTTCGCGGGCGAGGTGGTGAACCCCACCGAAGGCCGCGCCGCGCTGCACACCGCCTTGCGCGCCACCGATCCGAACGCGCCGTTCTTCGCCGAGGTACAGGCCGAGCGCGCCAAAATGGCCGCGTTCGCCGAACAGGTGCGCAACGGCCAGTGGACCGGCTCTACCGGCAAGCGGATTCGCCACGTCGTGAACATCGGCATCGGCGGCTCGGACCTCGGACCGAAGATGGTCGTGCACGCGCTGCATCATCTCGCGACGCCCGAGATCGACACGCACTTCGTGTCGAACGTCGACGGCGCCGACCTCTACAACGTGATGCAGCAGATCGATCCCGAAGAAACGCTCGCGATCATCGTCTCCAAGACCTTCACGACGCTCGAAACGATGACCAACGCGCGCTCGCTGCGCGACTGGTTCGTCGAGAAAGGCTGCCCGGAAAGCGCGCTTGCGAAGCACTTCGTCGGCGTGTCGGCCAATACGGCGGAAGTGGTCAGGTTCGGCATCGCGAAAGAGAACGTGTTCTCGATGTGGGACTGGGTCGGCGGCCGCTATTCGCTATGGTCGGCCGTGGGTCTGTCGATCATGATCGCGGTCGGCCCGCGGCAGTTCGACGAACTGCTCGCCGGCGCCAACGAGATGGACCAGCATTTCCGCAGCGCACCGCTCGAAAAGAACCTGCCGGTGCTGCTCGGCATGATCGGCATCTGGTATCGCAACTTCTTCGGCTCGCAAAGCTACCTCGTTGCGCCGTATTCGGAAGCGCTGCATTTCCTGCCCTCGTATCTGCAGCAGCTCGAAATGGAAAGCAACGGCAAGTCCGCGCGGCTCGACGGCGCGATGGTCGACTATCCGACCTCGGCCGTCACGTGGGGCGAGCCGGGCACGAACGGTCAGCACGCGTTCTTCCAGATGCTGCACCAGGGCCCGACGATCGTGCCGATCGATTTCATCGCGGTGTTGACGCCCGAGCATCCGCTTGCGAGCCATCATCCGAAACTGCTCGCGAACTGCTTCGCGCAGAGCGAAGCGCTGATGCTCGGCCGTACGCTCGACGAAGCGAAGAAGGTGGCCGGCCCGGACAAGCCCGAACTCGCGCCGCACCTCACGTTCCCCGGCAACCGTCCGACCGCGACGCTGCTCGTCGATGCGCTCACCGCGCGCACGCTCGGCGCGTTGATCGCGCTCTACGAGCATAAGGTGCTCGTGCAGGCCTCGGTGTGGAACATCAATCCGTTCGATCAGTGGGGCGTCGAGCTGGGCAAGATTCTCGGCAAGGTCGTCGAGGCCGATCTGGGCGCGGCGAGCGCCGACGTGAAGCAGCATGATTCGTCGACGTCGGAGTTGATCGCACGGGCGCGCGCGGCGTTGAAGCGCTGAAGCATCGGGCGTGGATGGCGTGGGGTTCGGTGCGGGTTCGAGTGCGAGTGCGAGTGCGAGTGCGAGTGCGAACATCATGCGCTCGGGCCACGCGCCGCGAAGCGGATACACGTCCTGAAGCGGAATAACAAAGCGGGCTGCTATAGCCCGCTTTGTTTTTGCATCGACCGCCTTCGGGTCCGGTTACGCCGATGCGCGGCTCACGCCAGCCGCCCCGCTTCGATCGTCACCGTCGTGTCGCAACGGCGCGCGAGTTCGATATCGTGCGTGACGAGCACGAGCGTCGCGCCGTTCGCGCGATTCATCTCGAACATCAGATCGATCACCGCGTGGCCGGTGGCGGCGTCGAGGCTGCCGGTCGGTTCGTCGGCGAACAGGATGGCCGGATGCGTGACGAACGCGCGCGCGAGCGCGACGCGCTGCTGCTCGCCGCCCGACAGGAGCTTCGGATAATGACCGGTACGCTGCCCGAGCCCTACCTGTTCGAGCAGATGACGCGCACGCGCCGCGGCCTCGCGCGTGCCGATGCCGCCTTGCAGTTCGAGCGGCAACGTGACGTTTTCGAGCGCGGTCAGATGCGGCATCAACTGGAATGACTGGAACACGAAACCGACCGAGCCGCTGCGCAGCGCGGCGCGCTCGTCCTCGCTCAATTCGGTGAGTTCGCGGCCAAGCAGCCGAACCGAGCCCGAACTCGCGCTGTCCAATCCCGCGAGCAAGCCGAGCAGCGTAGACTTGCCCGAGCCGGATGCACCGACGATCGCCACGCTGCTGCCGGCGTCGATGGCAAGATCGATGTCGTCGAGAATCGTCAGTTCGCCCGTCGCATCCTTAACCCTCTTGCACAAACCCCGCACTTCAATGACTGGATCAGTTCTGTTTGGCATGGTGAAGCGTAGGTTGAAAGTGCGCGCCATCGCCCCTCGCGCCGCGGCGCTGACTGCGGCATTCGGCGCGACCCTGATGGCTGCCGCCGTGTTTTCGATGTCCTCGCCGGCGCATGCGGCCAATGCGCCGGAACCCGCGAAGCCCGTGATCGTCGTGCTCGGCGACAGCATCTCCGCCGAATACGGCCTGCCTCGCGACACGGGCTGGGTTGCGTTGATGCGCCAGCGGCTCGCCGAAAAGCGCATCGATTATAGCGTTGCCAATGCAAGCATCAGCGGCGACACCACGAGCGGTGGACGGGCGCGCATGCCCGAGCTGATGCTGCGTCTGAAGCCGAGCATCGTGATCGTCGAGCTCGGCGCCAACGACGCCTTGCGCGGCGTGCCGCTCTCCACGACCGCGGACAACCTGCGCACGATCATCGAACAGGCGCAGCAGGGTCACGCGAAGGTCGTGCTGATCGGCATGTACGTCCCACCCAATTACGGCCCCGACTACACGCAGAAGTTCCATGGTCTGTACGGCCAGCTGTCGAAGGAGTTTAACGTGCCGCTCGTGCCGTTTTTGCTCGCCGGCATCGCGGACAAACCGGAGATGTTCCAGGCCGACCAGATTCATCCGGCGGTGCAGGCACAGCCCCTGCTACTCAACAACGTGTGGCCCGCTGTCAAGCCACTCCTTCGCACAAGTTCGCCGCACTGAAAACTGCCAACGACTTGTTTCCGGAACTTGGGGAACACGGATCGCCGGAGTCGTCCCGATACTCCCGCAATCCCGTGCGACCCGGCTCGCTTCCCGAGCGACTCCTGAGGAGATAACGTGAAATATCTACCGTTAATCGCTTTGACCGTTGCCCTTTCGGCCTGTGCCGCCCAACCGCCGGCCGGCGTTCAATCCGTCGGCCAAAGCCAGCAGCCGCCCGGCGCCGTCGCCAGCTGCATCGCGCAGAAATGGGCGGACGCTTCGCAACAACAGGTGGTCTCGCAGAACACCCTCGCCAACGACCAGGCCGTGGACGTCTACGTGCCGGGCCAGCAGCCGCCTAACGGCGCGGCCGCGGTGGTGCGTCCGTCGTACAGCGGCAAGGGCACGTGGGTCGGTTTCCGCTCCAATGGCGCGGCCGGCAGCGAGGCCACCGGCGCGATCAGCGGATGTTTGTGAGGTGAGGCTGTGAGGTGACGCTATGAAGCGGGGATGAGGCCGCGCGTTGCGTGACTCACCGTGCATGCTTCCCGCGCTATCGGCCAATGAAAAAGCCCCGCGATTGCGGGGCTTTTTTGTAGGTGCAAAACGCTGCGGGGCGCTTTGCTGTGCTTCGTTTTGCTCTGCCCTGGCGAGCGCCGCTTACTGGTCGCCCGTCTGCGCGCTGCTGTCGAGCGAGCCGTAGTACTTCACCTTCGAGCGCTCGCGCAGCGCCTTCACGAAGGCTTCCGACTGCGACTGCGCGTCGATCTGCGCGATCTGCTGCTGCGCCGCGGCAAGACGCTGCGGATCGGCCGGCGCGGCGGCCACGACCTGGTTGACGCGATAGATCGCATAGCCATCGTCGCCGAGATCGACACCGACGTAGGCCGGCAATTTCTGCGCATCCGCCTTGTAGATTGCACTCAGTGCGGCGGGCGGCACGCCCTGCGAGTCGTTGCGCGACACCTTCAGCGGCGAGGAGAAACCCGCCGTCGTCTTCGACTTCTCGAACTCGGCCAGCTTCGCGGCGCCATCCTTGTGCGCGGCCTCGTTCGACTGGACCGCGATCACCTTCTGGCGCACCGCATCCTTGACGACATCGAATGCCGGCACCGCGGCGGGCTTGTAGTCGGTGACGTGCGCGGCGATCAGCGTGTTGCCGCCGACGTCGATCGCCTGTGTGTTGTTGTGTGCGGACACCGAATCGCTCGCGAACACGGCTGCGAGGAACTTCGCGTTGTTCAGCGGGCTGTCGGGCGGCAGCTTCGGGTCCGGCTGCGGCGTGACCGTCGCGGTCTGTACCTGCAGCTTGTACTTGTCGGCGGCCGGCTGCAGGCTCTTCGCCTTTTCGTAGACGAGCGACGTGAAGCCTTCCGAGTTGTCGGTGAACACCTTGGCCGCCAGTTGCGTCTTCAGCTCGCCGGCGATCTGGTCCTTCACTTCGTCGAACGGCTTCGTGACCGCCGGCTTCACGTCCGTCACCTTGACGATGTGGAAACCGAAATCGGTCTGCACGATGCCGCTGATCTCGTCTTTCTTCAGCGCGAACACCGCATCGTCGAACGCCTGGCCACCCGCGATCATGCCGCGGCCGAAGTAGCCGAGATCGCCGCCCTTCGCTGCCGAGCCCGGGTCCTGCGAGTTCTGTTGGGCGATCTGCGCGAACTGGTCGGGATGCGCCTTGACTTGTGCGAGCAACTCTTCGGCCTTCTGCTTCGCCTTGGCCTTGTCGGCCGCGCTCGCGTCTTTCGGCGCCGCGATCAGGATATGGCTCGCACGCACTTCGCCTTCGGTGCGGAAGTGCGCGATGTTGTCGTCGTAGTATTTCTTCAGGTCCGCGTCGCTCGGTTGTGCCGATGCGCTGAGCGCGGCCGGCGACATCACGATGTACTGGATCGTCGCGGTGGCCGGCGTCGCGAAATCGTTACGATGCGCGTCGTAATACGCCTGCAGTTGCGCGTCGGTCGGCTGGATCTGCGCGGCATAGTCACGCGGATGGAACGCGATGCCCTGCACTTCACGCTGCTGCTCGGCCAGCTCGGTCAGATGCTGCGCGAGCGTCTTCGAGGTGAACGAGCTTGCCTGAATGCTCGCGGGCAGCTGCTGCATCGACAGGCTGTAGCGCACGCGCTCGTCGTACTGGTCGGGCGTCATGCCCTGCATCGCGAGCAGTTGCTTGTAGCGGTCGAGGTCGATCGAGCCGTCGGGATTCTTCAGCGACGAAATCACCGGGTCGGCCAGCAACGCGCGGCGCACGGCTTCATCCGATGCGGTCAGGTGCAGGCGCTGCGTTTCGTCGGCTAGCACGCGCTGCTCGATCATGCCGTCGAGCATCTCGCGACGGCGCTCCGGCGTATCGAACGCCTTCATGTCGAACTGCGCGCCGAGCATCTGACGCGCGCGGTCGAGCTGCTGACGCATCGCGTCGTCGTACTCCACGCGAGTGATCTTGTGACCGTTGACGCTTGCGACGTTCGTGCTCTCGTCAAAGAAGCCGCGGAAACCCTGAATACCCACAAAACCCAGCCCCGGCAGAATGACGAGGACGAGCATGAACATCATCAGGCGTTGGTGGTTGCGGAAGAAATCGAGCATGCGTGAGGGGGGCCAAAAACAGAACGCCCGATCTTACAACAGCGGGCAATAAAAAAGGCGAACCGGAGTTCGCCTTTCGTGGATACTGGCGGAGTGGACGGGACTCGAACCCGCGACCCCCGGCGTGACAGGCCGGTATTCTAACCGACTGAACTACCACTCCTTATACTGCGCTTTTGCTGCATTCGCTGCCTGAAATACGGCTGCCGAATCATGAAACTGGTGGGTGCTGAGAGGCTCGAACTCCCGACCTACGCCTTGTAAGGGCGCCGCTCTACCAACTGAGCTAAGCACCCGTTTCGTGATTCAGTGCTTCATTCCTTGCTGCCGATGTTTATGCCGATTTACGCGCCCGATCCGCGATCCGATCAAGCAACCTATTTCAGGCGATTCCTCAAGCAGCAAGCCGGTTAGTTTAGCGCATCCTTCAGCGCTTTGCCAGGCCTAAATTTGGGAACTTTCGCGGCCTTGATGTTGATCTCGGCGCCAGTGCGCGGATTCCGACCGGTGCGCGCAATACGCCTGCCGACTGCGAACGTGCCAAAACCGACCAGCGTCACCGAATCGCCCTTCTTCAACGTACCTTTGACGCCGGTAATCACGGCATCGAGTGCACGGCCTGCCGCAGCTTTCGAAATATCGGCCTGCTGCGCAATGTGATCGATCAATTCCGTCTTGTTCATTCCTGTCCCCCGAGAATGTGTATGGAATCGTGATGGCGCTTTCCAGCGCCTGCTTCACGCGACCGGCGGCAATGCCGGGCCGGCTCATTAGAATTAGCCGAAACCCTCGTGTCAAGCGGGGTTGAGCCGGATGAGCGCTGTTTGGGAAGGGCTTTTCGATCAGCCGATATTGCGACGGCTGGCTCGATGGCGTGCGTGTTTGCGATGAATCGCTGTTCGCGCTTTCAGCGTCTCTTTGAGGTGAGCGTGCAAGACACTCACGGGACTTTATGAACTTCACGCAGGCAATAAAAAACCCGCGGCCGTAACCGCGGGTTTTTTGCTTCAGCCGAGCACTTCGCAACCGAATGCTTTAGCGCGTTCTCGCGAGCGTCAGTGCTTCACGACTTCCGTTGCGGAATCCTTGCCTGGCTCGGCCGCGACAGGCGCTGCCGGCTTCGGCTCTTCTTCTGGCAACGGTTGCGGCACACGTTCGAGCGCCAGTTCGAGCACCTTGTCGATCCAGCGGACCGGCACGATTTCGATCGCGTTCTTCACGTTGTCCGGAATCTCGGTCAAGTCCTTGACGTTCTCCTCCGGAATCAGCACGAGCTTGATGCCGCCGCGATGCGCCGCGAGCAGCTTCTCCTTCAGGCCGCCGATCGGCAGCACTTCGCCACGCAACGTGATTTCACCCGTCATCGCGACATCGGCACGCACCGGAATACCGGTCAGCACCGACACCAGCGCGGTCGTCATCGCGATACCGGCCGAAGGACCATCTTTCGGCGTCGCGCCTTCCGGCACGTGGATGTGAATGTCCTGCTTCTCGAACGCTTCGTCCTTGATGCCAAGACGACGCGAACGCGAACGCACAACCGAGCGCGCCGCTTCGACGGATTCCTTCATCACGTCGCCGAGCGAACCCGTGCGGATCACATTGCCCTTGCCCGGCATCACTGCGGCTTCGATGGTCAGCAGATCGCCGCCCACTTCCGTCCACGCGAGACCCGTGACCTGGCCCACCTGATTTTCCTTCGCGGCCAGACCGAAGTCGTACTTGCGCACGCCGAGGAAGGTGTCGAGGTTACTGCCGTCGACCTTCACCGCGCCTTCGGCCTTCTTCAGCAGAAGCATCTTCACGACCTTGCGACAGATCTTCGACACCTCACGCTCGAGCGAACGCACGCCCGCTTCACGCGTGTAGTAGCGAATGATGTCGCGGATCGCGGTTTCCGTCACTTCTATCTCGCCATCCTTGAGACCGTTGTTCTTCTTCTGCTTCGGCAACAGGTAACGCTGCGCGATGCTGACCTTCTCGTCTTCCGTATAACCCGACAGACGGATCACTTCCATCCGGTCGAGCAGCGGCGGAGGAATGTTCAGCGAGTTCGACGTCGCCACGAACATCACGTCCGACAGATCGAAGTCGACCTCGACGTAGTGATCGGCGAACGTGTGGTTCTGTTCCGGATCGAGCACTTCGAGCAGCGCCGACGACGGATCGCCGCGGAAATCCTGGCCCATCTTGTCGACTTCGTCGAGCAGGAAGAGCGGATTGCGCACGCCGACCTTGGTCAGGCTCTGCAGGATCTTGCCCGGCATCGAGCCGATGTACGTACGACGATGGCCACGAATCTCGGCTTCGTCACGCACGCCGCCCAACGCCATGCGCACGAACTTGCGGTTCGTCGCGCGCGCGATCGACTGGCCGAGCGAAGTCTTGCCCACGCCCGGGGGCCCGACGAGGCACAGGATCGGCGCCTTGACCTTGTCGACACGTTGCTGGACCGCGAGATATTCGAGAATGCGTTCCTTCACCTTCTCGAGACCGAAGTGGTCTTCGTCGAGCACGCGTTCTGCATTCGAGAGGTCGTTGTTGACCTTGCTCTTCTTGCGCCACGGCAAGCCGATCAGCGTGTCGATATAGTTGCGCACGACGGTCGCTTCCGCCGACATCGGCGACATCAGCTTGAGCTTCTTCAGCTCGGCGTCGGCCTTCTTCTTCGCTTCCTTCGGCATGCGCGCGGCCGTGATGCGTTTCTCGAGTTCTTCGAGGTCCGCACCTTCCTCGCCTTCGCCGAGTTCCTTCTGGATCGCCTTGACCTGTTCGTTCAGGTAGTACTCGCGCTGGCTCTTCTCCATCTGACGCTTCACGCGCCCGCGGATGCGCTTTTCGACCTGCAGGATGTCGATCTCGGCTTCGAGTTGCGCGAGCAGATGCTCGAGCCGCTCGATCACCGGGAACATCTCGAGGATGTGCTGCTTCTGGTCGAGCTTGAGCGGCAGGTGCGCCGCGATCGTGTCGGCAAGACGCCCGGCCTCGTCGATGCCCGACAGCGAGGTCAGGATCTCCGGCGGGATCTTCTTGTTCAGCTTCACATACTGGTCGAACTGCGACACGATCGCGCGGCGCAGCGCTTCGGTTTCAGCGCTGTCGGCGTGGTCGGGTTCGAGCGGCATGACTTCGCACGAGAATTGCGTTTCCTGCTCTTCGATGGAAAGCGTCTTCGCGCGCTGCAAGCCTTCGACGAGCACCTTCACGGTGCCGTCGGGCAGCTTCAACATCTGCAGGATGTTGGCAACACACCCTACTTCGTACATGTCCTTTTCGGTCGGCTCGTCTTTCGCAGCCGTTTTCTGGGCGACGAGCATGATGTGCTTGCCGCCTTCCATCGCTGCTTCGAGAGCCTTGATCGACTTCGGGCGGCCTACGAAGAGCGGAATCACCATGTGCGGGAAAACGACTACGTCGCGCAGCGGGAGCAGCGGCAGCGTAATGCGTTCCGGCGGGAGGAGTTGGGTTCCTGACATTTCATTTCCCCATGAGTGGAATCAGTTCGTTCGATAGGTGAGGCCAGCAGAAAATATTGCAAGCCTTCGCGTGTGGGAAAAGTTCAGAGACTCCGAAGATTCAATGACTCCATAGTGAAAACAATCAGCCTGACCACACGATAAACGAAAAAGCCGTTCACGTCGCCATGAACGGCCTTTTTGCAGAACTCTAAAGCCGATCAGTTCGAACCCGCGACCTTCGGCGCGTCTTCGTAAATCAGCAGCGGTTTGCCGTCGCCATCGATGACGTTGTCGTCGATGATGACCTTGCTGACGCCTTTCATTTGCGGCAGGTCGTACATCACGTCGAGCAACGCCTGTTCCAGAATGGAGCGCAGACCCCGCGCGCCCGTCTTGCGGCGGATCGCCTTGCGCGCCACGGCCTGCAGCGCGGCGGGCCGGATCTCGAGTTCGACACGCTCCATGTTGAAGAGCTTGTGATACTGCTTGACCAGCGCGTTCTTCGGTTCGACGAGAATTTTCATCAGCGCCGCTTCGTCGAGCTTGCCGAGCGTGGCAACCACCGGCAGACGGCCGATCAGCTCGGGAATCAGACCGAACTTGATCAGGTCTTCCGGTTCCACTTCGCGCAGCACTTCGCCGGCGTCGCGGTCCTGCTTGCTCTTCACGCTGGCGCCGAAGCCGATGCCGGTCTTCTCGGTGCGATCGACAATGACCTTCTCGAGGCCGTCGAACGCGCCGCCGCAGATGAACAGAATGTTCGTCGTGTCGACCTGGATGAAGTCCTGGTTCGGATGCTTACGGCCACCTTGCGGCGGCACCGATGCCATCGTGCCTTCGACCAGCTTCAGCAGAGCCTGCTGCACGCCCTCGCCCGACACGTCGCGCGTGATGGACGGGTTGTCGGACTTGCGGCTGATCTTGTCGATTTCGTCGATGTAGACAATGCCGCGCTGCGCCTTGTCCACTTCGTAATTGCAGTTTTGCAGCAGCTTCTGAATGATGTTCTCGACGTCTTCGCCGACGTAGCCGGCCTCCGTCAGCGTGGTTGCGTCGGCAATCACGAACGGGACGTTCAGAAGGCGTGCCAGCGTCTGCGCGAGCAGCGTCTTGCCGGAGCCGGTCGGGCCAATCAGCAAGATGTTGCTCTTCGAGAGTTCGATCTCGTCTTTCTTGTCGAGATGCTTGAGACGCTTGTAGTGGTTGTAGACCGCGACGGCGAGAATCTTCTTCGCGCGCTCCTGGCCGATCACGTATTGATCGAGAATTTCGCGAATTTCCTGCGGAGTCGGCAGGTCGGACTTCGACAAGCCCGCCTCGATTCCCGCACCCGCCGCTTCGTCGCGAATGATCTCGTTGCACAGGTCGATACATTCATCGCAGATGAACACCGACGGGCCAGCAATCAGTTTCTTTACCTCATGCTGGCTCTTGCCGCAAAACGAGCAATACAACAGCTTTTCGCTGTTAGAACCTTTCTTGTCCGCCATAGATGTGTGAGCCTCCGGACACCGGATTACATGATACGCCGTTTGCCCCCGCCTCGCAGTTCGGGCAAGACAGGGCTAGTGAGCAAGATAACGGCGTTTGCCGCAGACGCCCGGACGGATGTTGACCATTTCACAACCGAGCCGATGACGTTTTTGCCCCAATTCTGGACAAAACAGCGGAGCAAAACCGTACCAGATCAAGGACGCTTGTGCGCGACCTGATCGACGAGACCGTAGGCTTGCGCATCATCGCCGGACATGAAATTGTCGCGATCCGTGTCGCGCGCGATGCGCTCCACGGGTTGACCCGTATGGTGCGCGAGCAGATGATTCAGCCGATCCTTCAAATACAGAATCTCGCGTGCCTGGATTTCGATGTCCGACGCCTGGCCGCGCGCGCCGCCGAGCGGCTGGTGAATCATCACGCGCGAATTCGGCAGCGCAAAGCGCTTACCCTTCGCGCCGGCTGCCAGCAGGAACGCGCCCATGCTCGCCGCGAGCCCCATGCACAGCGTCGACACGTCGGGCTTGATGAATTGCATCGTATCGTAGATCGCCATACCCGCCGACACGGAGCCGCCGGGGCTGTTGATGTAGAACGAGATGTCCTTGTCCGGATTCTCGCTTTCGAGAAACAGCATCTGCGCGACGACGAGATTGGCCGTCTGGTCGTTCACTTCGCCCACGAGGAACACGATGCGTTCCTTCAGCAGACGCGAATAGATATCGTACGAGCGCTCGCCCCGGCCGCTCGTTTCCACGACGATCGGCACCAGACCGAGTGCCTGCGCTTCGAGATCCCGGGACGACTGGGAGGTCAACGTGTCCAGCATTTGGGCGCGAAAGGTCATGCAATGGATCCTTGTCTGGAAATATTCTGGATGTAGATGCTAGACAGGTTGGTGCGACGAGCCCGTATTCAAGTGCACGATCGGTGCGTGCGCGCCGCGCGATCGCATGCGGCACTACGCATCTTCACAGCACAAAAAAACGGCGTGCGGGCCGTCGCTCCGACAGCCGGCACGCCGCGTTGCAGCGACGCTTAAGCTTGCGCCGTTGCGTTTGCCAGTTCTTCGAAGCTCACCACCTTGTCCGTTACCTTGGCCTTGCCGAGGACGAAATCGACGACGTTGGCTTCAACGACGTACGCTTCCATTTCAGCAAGACGTTGCTGGTTGGAATAATACCAGCGGACGACTTCCTTCGGGTCTTCGTAGCTTTTCGCGAATTCGTCGACTTCGGCGCGGATCTGCTCCGGCTTCGCCTGCAGTTCGTTAGCCTTCACGAGTTCGGCCAGCACGAGGCCCAGCTTGACGCGACGCTCTGCCTGCTCCTTGAACATCGCGGCCGGGATCGGCGCGTCCTTCGCGTTCGGCACGCCGCGCTGCTCCAGATCCTGGCGAGCCATCGCCACGAGGCGCTCCTGATCCTGTTCGATCAGCGCGTTCGGCACGTCGAGTTCCGAGATCTTCAGCAGCGCGTCCATCACCTGGTTCTTGACGATGGCTTGCGTGCGACGCTTCGCTTCGCGTTCGAGGTTGTCCTTGATTTCGGTGCGCATCTTGGTCAGATCGCCGTCTTCGATGCCGAGCGACTTCGCGAATTCAGCGTCGACTTCCGGCAGGTGCGCCCACTCGATCTTCTTCATCGTGACCGTGAATTGCGCCGTCTTGCCCGCCACGTCCTTGCCGTGGTAGTCGTCCGGGAACTTCAGGTCGAATTCCTTCGCCTCGCCGACCTTCAGGCCGAGCGCCGCCGTTTCGAACTCCGGCAGCATGCGGCCTTCGCCGAGCACGAATGCGAAGTCTTCGGCGCTGCCGCCCTGGAATGCTTCGCCGTCGAGCTTGCCGACGAAGTCGACCGTCACGCGGTCGCCGTCTTTAGCCGCCGTGTCCGCGCCGCCGTCGCCGTGCTCGCCGGCTTCGCCGCGAGCGTGGAAGTGCACGCGCTGCTTGCGCAGGATGTCCAGCGTGCGGTCGATTTCTTCTTCGCTGATCGTGGTCGTGGTGCGCTCGATTTCAGCCTCGGCGACGTCGCCCAGCTTCACTTCCGGATACACCTCGAAGGTCGCGTCGAACGCGTAGCTGCCTTCCACGGCCTCGGCCTTCGGCGCGAAGCTCGGCTGGCCCGCGACGCGCAGGTTCTCCGTGCGGCTGATGTCGAAGAATTCCTTGCCGACCTTGTCGCTCAGCACTTCGGCTTCCACCTGACCCGAATACTGTTGCGTCACCATTTTGAGCGGCACCTTGCCCGGGCGGAAACCCGGCATGCGCACGTTCTTCGCGAGTTGACGGATACGCGAATCCACTTCCTTCTGCACGGCATCCTTCGGCAGGGAAATCGTCACGCGGCGTTCGAGCTTGCCGAGGTTTTCAACAACGTTTGCCATGGCTTCAATCGTCCTAAAATTATTCGAGCGAATCAGTTATATCTTCTCCGTGCCGCTGCTCGATGTCGCTTCGCGCCGATTGCGCCGCGATTGCATCGATCTCGCGCCTGCGCCGCGGGCTGCAGGCCGCCAGCAGCACGGTTGAGTCCAAAGAGCCGAATATTTTAGCAAACTATTTGCGCGCTTAGCCGGGATTCGATGATTGCATCGATTTTTCCCCGCATTCAGGCCGCTTTGCGGGCCATTTCGCGGTGTTTTTCGCCTGCATGGCGCCGTTTTTCGAATGCCCTCCTGATGTCGCCGAGCAAGCCCCTCGTACTCGTGCGCGAGCGCTTGACGAACTTGCGTTCGAGCGCATGTGGCCGCCGTGTCTTTCCGGCCGATTCCGCCTATGCCGTTCGACATATTCAGCCGACGCGCCCATGCTGCTAAGCTAACGACCTCGGTTGGGCCTGCCCATCGCCGACTCGCTTCACCCGCCGCGCCATTGCTCACAACGACTCAAATTTTTCAGAGACACCATGCCGAACTCGTCGCCCTCGCCCGTCGTCGTCATCGCTCCCGATTCATTCAAAGGCTCGCTCAGCGCAGAACAGGTCGCGCAGGCGATTGCATCCGGCATCCAGCGCGCGCGCGCCGACGCCAGCGTGCGCATCTGCCCGATGGCCGACGGCGGCGAAGGCACGCTCGACGCCATGCTCGCGAGCGGCGGCGAACGCCGCTCGCTGAGTGTGCGCGGCGCGGCGGGCCCCTTGCGTGAAGCGCTTACGGGCTTGCTCGCGGACGGCAGCGCGATCGTCGAAACGGCCGAGATCGTCGGCATTACGGACCCCGTGGGAATGGGCGTGCCCGTCGAGGCGCGCAGCACCTACGGCATGGGTGAAGCGATTCGCGCGCTGCTCGATGCCGGCGTGCGGCGCTTTTTCGTTGCGCTGGGCGGCAGCAGCACGAACGACGGCGGCGCGGGTCTCCTGACCGGCCTCGGCCTGAAGCTGTTCGACGCGCAGGACAACGAGCTCGAGGGTACGCCCGAACAGCTCGCCCATGTGGCGCGCGTCGACGTTTCGCAACTCGACGCGCGGCTCGCCGACACGAACTTCGTCGGCATGTCGGACGTGGACAATCCGCTGACCGGCGAGCACGGCGCAACCGCCGTCTTCGGCCCACAGAAAGGCGTCAAACCGGAACAGGTCGCACCGATCAACGCCGCGCTCGCGCGTTTTGCCGATCTGCTCGAAGCCGCGCTCGGGCGCACCGCGCGCGATCAGCCGGGCGCGGGCGCGGCCGGCGGCCTGGGCTTCGCACTGCACATGCTCGGCGCGCAGTTCGAGCCCGGCGCGGAAACGGTCGCGCGGCAACTCGGGCTCGATGCCGCGCTCGCGGGCGCCGACTGGCTAATTACGGGCGAAGGCCGCTCGGACGTGCAAACGCTGCACGGCAAGGCGCCCTTCATCGCCTGCGCCCATGCACGTGCCGCGGGTGTGCCCGCCACGCTGCTCTCGGGCGCCGTCGATCCCGCCGCGTTGCCGCGCCTTGCCGAACACTTCAGCGGCTGCTTTTCGCCGGCACCGGGGCCGATCACGCTCGACGTGGCGATTCGCGATGCGGCACGCCTGCTCGCCAACGAAGCTGAACAGCTGACCCGATTGAAATACGGCGTGCGTTGACCCGCGCAACGGCTGCGGCAACAATCACGACGCCACGACCGCTCCACTCACTACGGGACGACCATGAAGGACTCCGTTAAAGCCGGGCTCGAGCAGTTCCTCACGTACCGTCTGCATGTGCTGACCAAACTGGCCGAGCGCGGCATCGGCGAGCGCTATCAGGCGAAGCTCGGCGTGACGCTGCCCGAGGCGCGCGTGATTGCGTCGGTGGGCTCGTTCGGGCCGTTCTCGATCATGGAACTGGCGCGGCACGCCAATCTCGACAAAAGCCAGGCGAGCCGCGCCGCCGAAGCGCTGATCCGCCAGGGGCTCGTGCAACGGCAGCCGAGCGCCGACGATGGCCGCGTCGTGCTGGTGTCGCTCACGCCCGAGGGCCGCGCGCTGTATCGCAAGGTGATGCCGATCGCGCGCAGGTGGAACGGCGATATGTTCGCCTGTCTCGACGACGACGAGAAAGCCGCGTTCGGCACCGCACTCGACAAGGTCATCGATGCGATGCTAGCGCGCGAGTAGCGCTTGCACGACGCGCGGCGAGTGCAAGTGCAAATGCAAGCGCGGGCATAACGCGCCACCGCGCGACAACCGGCCACGCATGTCAGAATCCGGCCTTGGCCAGCGCGCCTTCATTCGTTTTTTCATCCAGGGAAGTTGTAGTGGACATCAACAAACAGCTCGCGGCACTCACCGCGTCAGAACTCCAGACCGCCGGCGCGAGCCAGGCGACAGCGATCGCGCTCAGCGTCGTGCTGCGTCATCTTCGTTCGCCCGAACTGGCGAAACTGCTGTCGTCGGCATTCGAAAACCATCAGGCAGTCATGCTGCAAACGCCGTGGCCGGATCAGATGCTGCAGGCTTTCGAATCGACGCGCCGTTTCCTCGAAGGCGCCGCTCAGGCGGAGTTGCCAGGCTCGCAGCAGCAGCCGGGAACGCCGGACGCCTGAATCGCGCCTGCAGCGCTCGCTCGGCGCCAGCGGCCACCTGGCACAGCGCCCGCGCCCGCATGCATGCAACCGCGGGCAGAGGCCGTGTGACAAGCCAGGCACAAAAAGCCTGAACGCAAAACAAAAAACCCCGTCGGTCCAAAGACTTGACGGGGTTTTTCGCTACAGATAAATGGTGCGAGGGAGGGGACTCGAACCCCTACACCCTTGCGGGCGTCAGGACCTAAACCTGGTGCGTCTACCAATTTCGCCACCCTCGCAGCCGGGCACGCCGCGATGCGTCTTGCCCGCTTGTCCTGTTCGCTCAAAAGCACGCACAAGGCGCGCCCAAAAGCGTAAGCGCGAGATTCTAACCGATTGATTCGCGCTTGTCTGCCCCTGCCGATATCTGCGCGAGCGGCGCCGATGCTACAATTTTCGGCTCGATGCAAAGGCGCCGCGACATCCGCCGAGCACTCTTCCCGTCAGTCCTTCCTCACACGCCAAGCCAGTGAATTTCGACGAATACTGCCAGCAGAAAGCGGCGCCGCCAGGATCGGGCACCTACTATGCGCTTCGCCAGGCGCGCGCGGCCAGTCAGCCGCTGTTGACGGCGCTCTTCGCATTGCGCCGCGAGTTCGAGGAGACGGTCAAGGAAACGAGCGACCCCACCATCGGCCGCACGAAGCTCGCCTGGTGGCAAAACGAAATCGCCGCGCTGGCCGGAGGCTCGCCGTCGCATCCGGTATCGAAGGCGCTGGCTGCGTATCTGCCCGATGTGAAGATGGAATATCCGGCATTGCAGGAACTGCTCGGCGGCTTCGAGATGGACCTCGACCAGGCACGCTATCTCGACTATCCGAATCTGCGGCGCTACGTGCGCGGCGTCGGCGGCAGCTTTGCGGCGCTGGTTTCACGCGCCGCGGCGCCTGCCGCCCACGACGCCGCACCGGATTCGAACTGGGCCGCGCCGCTCGGCGAGGCGCTGATGCTTGCGCAGTTCGTCGCGGAAACGGGCAACGACGCACGCCACGGGCGCATCTACATTCCGATCGACGAGATGCAGCGCTTCAACGTCACCGCGGCCGATCTGATCAACCGCAAATACACCGACGCGTTCACGGAGCTGATGCGCTTCGAAACGAGCCGCGCGCGCGATGCGGTGCAGACCGCGCTCGCCGCAGTGCCCGCCGGCGCGCGCCGCGCGCAGCGCACGCTGCTCGCGCTGGCCGCGCTCGCCCTGGCGTTGCTCGACGAGATCGAACGGGACGGCTATCACGTGCTGCATCAACGCATCGCGTTGACGCCGATCCGCAAGCTCTGGATCGCCTGGCGCGCCAAATAGGCTCCAGTCAGCACCAATCAACATCAATCAGCACGAACGGTCATGGCGAACTCGCAGCGGCGACTCGATAAAACCGCAATAAGCCCGCGATAACGCCGCAATCAGAACGCCACCGCAACGCAACACCGGCACGCAGCATCGAGGTGCGTCGGATCGCGCGCAAAACCCGAACGGCCCCGACCGCGCCAACTCAAACGCGCAGCAGCGGCAGCGGCTCGAATCGCTGCTGCAGAATCGCCGGCGCATCGAGCCCCCACCAGGGGCCGAGCACCGTCGCATAAAGCTCGCGAAAATCGACGCCGACCGGCAGATTGCCGTTGCCATCGAGCCGCGCCAGCATCGGCGGCACGCCATACAGGCCGCCGCGCACACGGCCGCCCGTCACGAAATGCGGTGCCACCGTGCCGTGGTCGGTGCCGTTGCTCTGGTTCTCTCGTGGACGGCGCCCGAACTCCGCATACGTCATCACGAGCGTATCGTTCCAGCGGCCCAGTTCGACGAGCGCCGCCTGCATCGCCGCGAGTCCTTCCGCGAACTGCCTGAGCAGCGCGGCCTGCTGACCCGGCTGGTTCTGATGCGTATCGAAACCGTTCAGCGTCAGGCGGATCACGGCCACGCCCTGCCCGCCCCGTGGCTGCCGTCGCGGCGTGCCGGCAGGGGGCACCGGCTGCGCCGCCTCGCTCGCGGCGAGCACCTGCATCGCCGTTCTGATCGAACTGCCGAACGCGCCGCCCGGAAACGCGGTCTTCAATGGCGGCTGCCCCTGCACTGGACGCAGGCGGTCCGCGGCTTTCACGATGTCGTTTTCGACGTCGAGAATATGCGCGAGCTCCGGATTGCGCTCGTGCAGGGACACCGGCACCGCGAGCCGCGACGCCCTGACGAATTGCACAGGATTGACGAGCGCAATCGCGCGCGCGCCATTTGCGAGCGGCCCCATTTCGGCGCTGCCGATCACCACGCCATCGGCTGCAAAACCGGCCGGCACCGGCTTCATCGCGAACGCGCGCGTGAGCCAGCCGTCGCGCAGATATTGATCGGAGCGCGAAGCCGTGTCCCAGATCTCGATCGAGCGGAAATGCGAAAGATTCGGCTGCGCGTAGCTCACGCCCTGCACGATCGCGAGCTGGCCGCCGCGCCACAGCGGCATGAGCGGCTGCAACGCGGGGTGCAGCGCAGTGCGCTCGTCGAGTTGAATCGCCTGCTCGCGCCGGATGGCGATGTTCTTGCGCAGCGCGTAGTAGGTGGGATCGGCGAACGGAATCACAGTGTTCAAGCCGTCGTTGCCGCCTTTCAGCTCAATCAGGATCAGCAGATTGTCGTAGCCGCGCCCCGTCGAAGCCGGCGCGCTCGCGACATTCGGCGCATCGGAGAACCCCGCGCCGAACGCGCGCGGCAGCCATAGCGAGGCACTCGCTGCCGCGCTCATCGAAAGAAAGCTGCGTCGTTTCATGCTGCACCTCGTCGTGATTGTGCCGGCGCGAGTTTCACCGCCGCGCGGCCGGCGCCGACAATCTCCAGGCACCGCTCGCTTGAACTCCTGCTTCAATTCCTGCTTCAACGCTTACTTCAGCTGATAGGCCGGGTCCATCAGCAACGCTTCGAGATACGCGCTCGCAGTCGAATCGGTTGCGATCGCATCCACCGGCGTGAACGGCAGCACCGCGTGCTGCAACTGCAATTCGGCCGACAGCCCGAGCTTCACGGTCGGTGAAGTGTTGTAGTGCGCAAGCCAGCTCGCGATGTCAAAGCGTACGCCACCCTGCCCCTTGCGCGCCATCGACATCGTGCGTGGCGGCGTCGCGCTTACCTGACTGGCTGCCGCTGTCCGCGCGCCGCGCGCCTCGTTCTTCGCGCTCGCCGGGGCGCTCATGCGCGCGGGCATCGCGGTTTCGGTCGCGCGAAACAGTTGCTCGACGAACTGCTTGCGCGCAAGCAGCGTCGAGCTATTGATCCACGTCGTGCCACCCGGCCAGCCTCTGACGTTCGGCGGATAGAACAGGTTCTCGCCGAGCGTGCGAACCTGCGCGGCGAACGGCTCGGTGTTGTCGTAGCCGATATCGAATGCGCGCAGCGTGCCGACCACGAACTCGACCGGCGACTTCACGAGCACGCCGCGATTGTCGTCGCTCCAGAACGCGTCGCTCAGAAAGAGCCCGCGCAGCGCGACCTTGATGTCGTAGCGGCTCGCGCGAAACTGCACAGCAATCGGCTCGATGAGCGCGGGGTCGGGCGTGTCGGAGACGAATTCGCGCCAGAGCTTCGTGGTGACGAACGTCGCCGTTTCGGGCTGTGCAAGCAGGATGTCGAGCACCTGATCGCCGTCGAACGTACCGGTTTGCCCGAGCACGGTCTTCTCGCCGTCGTCATGCTGGTTGGCGCGCCACACGTACGTCTGCGTATCGGGATCGAGACTCCAGCCCGTGTAGGCGCGCGCGGCTTGCGCGACGTCGCGCTGCGTGTAATGCCCCTCGCCGAGCGTGAACAGCTCCATCACTTCGCGCGCGAAATTTTCGTTGGGATTGCCTTTGCGATTGCTCGCGCCATCGAGGTATTGCAGCATGGCCGGGTCTTTCGCGACATCGTGCAGCAGCTCGCCGAAATGACCGAGCGCGTGACGACGC
Organism: Paraburkholderia sp. Ac-20342; assembly: GCF_017104985.1. NCBI lineage: Bacteria > Pseudomonadati > Pseudomonadota > Betaproteobacteria > Burkholderiales > Burkholderiaceae > Paraburkholderia > Paraburkholderia sp. Ac-20342. The sequence continues at coordinate 20,020 of NZ_JAAGPQ010000044.1, forward strand.
AACAACATGTTTTGCTGCGCCATCTGCTGCGGAAACTGCACCTTGTCCAGCCCCGACGTGAAGTGGTTGTGCCAGAAAAGCGTCATGCGTTCGGTCAGCGGCGAAGGGGTGTTCAGCATCTCGCGCAGCCACCATGCTCGTAATAGTTCGTAACGCTGGGTACGCAGGCGTTGTTGCTCGATGCGCTGTTCCGGCGTCCATGCCTGACGTTCGGCTCGGGTCGGAATCGGTTCGGCGATCCAGTCGGGAGGCGGCACGAGCGCTTCGCTTCGGGTTCTCGCGAGCAGCTTGTCGACGGCCTGCTCACGCGTGAGTCCCGCGTATTGAGCGAGCTCGGCGTTATCGGGCGCGAAGCCGACACGCGTCAGAAAAAAGCGCGCGTCGTCGGGATCGAGAATGCTTTGCGCGCTTCCGGCCGCGGGCAATGCGGTCGCCGCGGCCGCCGGCGCGCGATGCGCGCCGTGCACGACGCGCTGCTGCGCGAGCGCGTCCGTTGCACCGTAGGTCAATGCGGCCAGTGCCGTCGTCGAAACGAAAAACCACGGCTTGCAGCCAACACGTCGAAGAAGTTTCATGATCGCTGATCCGTGTTTTCACGACGTCACGCGTCGAGGCTTTCGCGCAAACGTGCAGGCGAAATGGGCCATGCACTGACGGCTCAACGGCACAACGGAACAGGAAGTTGACGCTGAAGATGCAACAGGATTTTTCAGGCGGCGCGATTCGTATCGGGCGGATATCACGCAGGCATCAAGCCGGCATGGCCGGAAGCATCGCTTGACACAAGCACCTTGAAACACACCGGTACGCGAACGTTTGCGTGGATGGAAAATGCCTCTGCGCAGGCACAAACCGGGCACCCACGCCCGCGCTCGGCTAGCGCTTATACAGCTCGCGCACGGCGTCTTCGATATGCTGACGTAGCAGACGCCGCTCTTCGGGCGTCATATGGCCGTCGCGACGGCGTTGATCGAGATCGGGGGGAACCACGGTGCGCATCATCACGTCTGATGCAGGATGATCGATGGCCATGTTGTGGTGATTGGCTCGGCCATTGCCCGGGTGGGGCGCGCGTTCACTCGCGGCTCTGTCGGCGAGCGGCTGCGCATGGGCGAGCGTCGGGCTCAGTGATCCTGCGAGCGTACCGGCTACCGCCAGTGCAATCACGCTCAGGCGCACATTTGGCCAAACCCCTCCCTTCATGTTGTTCCCTTCGTGGCGCGGCAACCGGCTACCTCAGATGCGTGTACAAACCCCGGTAACAGCCGGGTACGAAAGTTTTGTCGAGTGAAGTATCCACCGAACGGCCGCCTTCAGTAAAGAAGTCTAAACGCCCCTACTTTACGTCGTGCCACACCGCGGGTAAATTTTGTAACTGACTGTAACCCCAGAAATGGTGTAACCGCGCACCACTTTCTAATCGCGCTAAGATGCCGACCATGGAAACCAAAAACCCTTCGAAAATCCTCGTCGTCGACGACGATCCACGCCTGCGCGATCTGCTGCGCCGCTATCTCGGCGAACAAGGCTTCAATGTCTACGTCGCCGAAAACGCGCCGTCGATGAACAAGCTGTGGGTACGCGAGCGCTTCGATCTGCTGGTGCTCGATCTGATGCTGCCCGGCGAGGACGGCCTGTCGATCTGCCGCCGTCTGCGCGGCAGCAACGACCGCACGCCGATCATCATGCTGACGGCCAAGGGTGAGGATGTCGATCGCATCGTCGGCCTTGAAATGGGCGCGGACGATTATCTGCCCAAGCCGTTCAATCCGCGCGAGCTGGTCGCGCGCATTCACGCGGTACTGCGTCGCCAGTCGCCGTCCGAATTGCCGGGTGCGCCCTCGGAGACGACCGAAGTATTCGAGTTCGGCGAATTCGCGCTCAATCTCGCGACCCGCACGCTCACGAAGGCCGGCCAGGAAATTCCGTTGACCACGGGCGAATTTTCGGTGCTCAAGGTGTTCGCGCGTCATCCACGTCAACCGCTTTCGCGTGAAAAGCTCATGGAGCTCGCACGCGGCCGCGAATACGAAGTTTTCGACCGCAGCCTCGACGTGCAGATCTCGCGTTTGCGCAAGCTGATCGAACCCGATCCGGGCAGCCCGCGCTTCATTCAGACCGTGTGGGGTCTGGGCTACGTGTTCATCCCCGACGGTGCAGCCTGACCATGCACCCCACGGCGGTGTCGATCAGAGTTGGCGCTTCAGCGCCTACTCTGATCCCATGCGCTTTGTCGCGGTCGACCGGAGTTGGCGCTTCAGCGCCTACTCTGATCCCATGCGCTTTGTCGCGGTCGATCAGAGCTGGCGCGTCAGCGCCTACTCTGATCCCATGCGCCCCGCCGCACTCGACCGGAGCAAGTGCAAAGCACCCGCTCCGATCTCACACAAAATAGTTGCTGTCCTTGATCTCTCATAAGAAGGGCCCATGCGGATCGACCGGCGCCTCCTGACGCTCGCGTTCGGCGGCCTTTTCTGGCGGACTTTTCTGCTGATCGCGCTGTTGATCGCAGTCAGTCTCGCCGCGTGGTTCCAGAGCTTTCGCGTGATCGAGCGCGAGCCGCGCGCGCAGCGCGTAGCTTTGCAACTCGTCGCGATCGTCAAGCTCACGCGCACCGCACTCCTCTATTCCGACCCCGACCTGCGGCGCGCGCTGCTGCAGGATCTGGAGAGCAATGAAGGGGTGCGCGTGTATCCGCGCGAAGCCACCGACAAATACAAGCTCCAGCCCGACGAATCGCTGAACCGCCTGATCGAGCACGACATTCGCGGCCGTCTCGGCGACGACACCGTGATCGCGCAAAGCGTGAACGACATCAACGGCGTATGGATCAGCTTCAAGATCGACGACGACGACTACTGGGTCGCGCTCGACCGCGATCAGCTCGACAATGCCACGGGCCTGCAATGGGCCGGCTGGGGCGTGTTCGCGCTGGCGCTGTCGCTGTTCGGCGCGGCCTTCATCACGAGTCTCGTGAACCGGCCGTTCGCGCGTCTCGCGATGGCCGCGCGCAAGGTCGGCTCGGGGCAGTCGCCCGAGCCGCTGCCGGAGCGCGGCATGGGCGTGGCCGCCGAAACCAATCGCAGCTTCAACCAGATGGTGCGCGACCTCGAACAGCTCGAAGCCGACCGCGCGCTGATGCTCGCGGGCATCTCGCACGACCTGCGCACGCCGCTCGCGCGGTTGCGCCTCGAAACCGAAATGAGCCCGTCCGATCAGAGCACGAAGGACGCGATGGTCGACGACATCGAGCAGATGGACATGATCATCGGCCGCTTCCTCGATTACGCGCGGCCGGTGCAGCGCGTGCCGGAGCCCGTCGATCTCTCCGTGATCGCGGGCGAGATCGCCGCGCGCATGCAGAGCGAGGACAGTATGCGGCTCATCACGCGGCTCGCGCCGTCGGCGGTGATCGAGGCCGACGAAACCGATATGCGGCGCGTGGTCGGCAACCTGCTTGAGAATGCGCGCAAATACGGCAGCAGCGACGAGGACGGCATTCCGCACGTGATTCTCGAAACGCGTGTCTCGCATTCGCGGGTGGAACTGTCGGTCGTCGACGAAGGCCCCGGCATCCCCGAAGACCAGCTCGCGCTCGTCACACGGCCGTTCTATCGCGTCAATTCGGCGCGCACCCAGGCCAACGGCACGGGCCTCGGCATGGCGATCGTGCAACGGCTCGTCGCGCGCTATCGCGGCGCCTTGCGGCTGCGCAATCGCACGCCCGGACCGGGGCTCGAAGTCACGATCGAATTTCCGCTCGCGAAAGGCGCCTGAGCCGACGCGCGCGCGGCGCCATGCCGCCCCGGCATGAAACCCGAATCGCGCGCAATGCGGCTCGACGCCCGCCGCCGCGTACCGATTCGTCGGCAGCCGGCTCTTGAAGCGACGGCCCGATAAATCTAGAGTGAACCCGGTGGCACCCGCCGCGCGGGATGGCCCGTGAACTTCCAGGCATGCCGTTGTCGACTTCCGAAGGAGCACCCGCATGAAAACCGTTGGCGATAAACTCGAAGCGTTCACGGTCACTGCCGCCAAGCCGGGCTTCAATCATCACGAGGAACACGGCGTCTCGGCGTTCGAGGACATCACCGAGCAGTCGTTTCCAGGCAAGTGGAAAATCATCTACTTCTATCCGAAGGATTTCTCGCTGGTCTGCCCGACGGAAATCGTCGAGTTCGGCAAGCTGGTGAGGGAATTCGAGGACCGCGAGGCGGTGCTGCTCGGCGGCAGCGTCGACAATGAATTCGTGAAGCTCGCGTGGCGCCGCGAGAACGAGGAGCTCGACCGGCTGAACCACTACTCGTTCGGCGACGTGAAGGGCGAACTGATCGACCAGCTCGGCGTGCGCGACCAGGAAGCGGGCGTCGCGCTGCGCGCAACCTTCATCGTCGATCCGGACAACACGATCCAGCATGTGTCGGTCAATAATCTGAACGTCGGCCGTAGCCCCATGGAAGTGCTGCGGATTCTCGACGGCCTGCTCACGGACGAATTGTGTCCGAGCAACCGGACGATCGGCGGCGCAACGCTGTAAGTGCTGCCGCCGGCCGCACAGCACGACATGACAAAGGCCCACCGGTCTGCAATAACGGTGGGCCTCTTTATCCATTCCCCTGGCGGGAAAAAATCTCGGGCGAGTTGCGCCTGATGACAGGCACGCGCGCTCGTGTTGTCGCTCGTGCTGTATTTCCCGGCAGCGCGCGATGCCGCTGCCGGCAGACCCGCTCACTTCCTGACCAGCAGCACCGCGGCCTGCGCCTCGATCCCCTCGCCCCTGCCGAGGTAGCCGAGCTTCTCGTTCGTCTTCGCCTTGACGTTGACGAGCTCGATCGGCAAACCGAGATCGGCCGCGATATTCGCGCGCATGCCGTCGATATGCGGCGCAAGCTTCGGCGCCTGGGCGATCACGCTGCTGTCGACGTTGCCGATCGAAAAGCCCGCCGCCCTCACGCGCGCCACGCATTCGCGCAGCAGCACGCGGCTGTCCGCGCCGGCGAACTGCGCGTCGGTGTCGGAGAAATGGCGGCCGATATCGCCGAGCGCGGCCGCGCCGAACAGCGCGTCGGTGATCGCATGCAGCAGCACGTCCGCATCCGAGTGGCCGAGCAGCCCGCGCTCGTACGGAATCGTCACGCCGCCGATAATCAACGCGCGCCCCGGCACCAGCGCATGCACGTCATAGCCCTGCCCAATCCTGAAATCCATTTGCGTCACATCCTCAAGTACTGAAGCTTTAAAGCTTTTTTGAATCGTCGTCGATGCCGGCCGGCGAACCGCCGACCCGGCACCGATCCAACGCCGACGAGCAATCTCACGACGCCGCGCCGCGGCTCAGAATCGCCTCGGCCAGCTCGAAATCCTCGGGATACGTCACCTTGAAATTGCGCAGGCTGCCTTGCACGAGCTTCGGCGCATGGCCCGACCATTCGATCGCGCTGGCCTCGTCGGTCAGATCGTGGCCCTCGGCCTGGGCGCGCAGGATCGCCTCGCGCAGCATGCCGATGCGGAACATCTGCGGCGTCTGTGCCTGCCACAGCCCGCCGCGCGCTTCGGTGCGGGCGATGCGGCCATCGTGGGACGCGCCGTCGATGCGCTTCAGCGTATCGGCGACCGGCAGCGCCATGATGCCGCCGACCGCGTCGTCCTTGAGCGAGCCGATCAGCGTGCGGATCAGCGCGGGCGTGATGCCGGGACGCGCGGCGTCATGCACGAGCACCCAGTCGTCGTCGTGAGCGCCGAATTCGGCGAGCGCATGGAGGCCGTTGAGCACCGACGCCTGGCGCGACGCACCGCCCGCGCGGCGCACCGCGAAACGCAGGCCGCCGAAGCGGCGCGCGTCGAAATGCTGGTCGTCGGGCGCGATCACGACGAGGGTCTGGGTGAATTCGCTGCACGCATCGAACGCGGCGAGCGAGTAATGGAGCATGTCGCGACCGGCGACAGTGCGATATTGTTTCGGCATCGCGGCGCCGGAACGGCTGCCGGTGCCTGCGCACGGAATCAGGGCGAAGAGACGGGAAGTCACGAGTGCGGATGCCGCGAAGTCAAAGTAAAGGACGGATTTTATAATAGGTCCTTCGCCATCCATGCTCCGACACGCGTAAACTTGGCCGTTCGTGTGAGACCGAGCCGCTTTTTCTCTTCTTTATGTCAGACATCGCCGCATCCTCGCAGTCCTCCCCGCCCGTCGCGCTCGTCAAGGCCGGCCAGCGTTTCGCCTTCGACGGCACGCGCGGCTCGTCCGACGCGCTGCTGATCGCCCGCTACCATCTCGCCTATCGCGAGAAGATGCCGCTGCTGGCCGTCGTCTGCGAAAGCGCGGTCGATGCGCAGCGGCTCTCGCAGGAAATAGGCTTCTTCGCACCTGAAGCGCGCGTGCGTCTGCTGCCCGACTGGGAGACGCTGCCTTACGATACGTTTTCACCGCACCAGGACCTCGTCTCCGAGCGCCTCGCGACGCTGCACGATCTCGGCGAGGGCCGCTGCGACATCCTGCTCGTGCCGGCCACGACCGCCCTGTACCGCATGCCGCCCGCCTCGTTCCTCGCGGCCTACACGTTCTCGTTCTCGCAAGGCGAACGCCTCGACGAGGCAAAGCTGAAGGCGCAACTGACGCTCGCCGGCTACGAGCACGTGAGCCAGGTCGTGCGGCCCGGCGAATACTGCGTGCGCGGCTCGCTGCTCGATCTGTTTCCGATGGGCTCGCCGCTGCCGTACCGGATCGACCTGTTCGACGACCAGGTCGACTCGATCCGCGCGTTCGATCCCGACACGCAGCGCAGCCTCTATCCGGTCAAGGACGTGCGCCTGCTGCCGGGCCGCGAATTCCCGTTCGACGAAGCCGCGCGCACCGCATTCCGCAGCCGCTGGCGCGAGACCTTCGAGGGCGATCCGAGCCGCGCGTCGATCTATAAGGACATCGGCAACGGCGTGCCGTCGGCGGGCATCGAATACTATCTGCCGCTGTTTTTCGACGACACGGCCACGCTCTTCCACTATCTGCCCGACGGCTCGCAGCTTGCGTTCATCGGCGATCTCGACGCGGCGATCCGGCGCTTCACCAACGACACGAAGCAGCGCTTCAATTTCCTCGCGCACGATCGTGACCGGCCGATTCTCGAACCGCAGAAGCTGTTTCTGTCGGACGAGGATTTCTTCACGCTCGCCAAGCCGTTCGGGCGGCTCGTGCTGCCCATCAACGGCGGCGGCGCCTGGTCGGTCGCGCTGCCGAACCTCGCGATCGACCGCCACGCCGACGACCCCGTCGCGGCCTTGCGCGCGTATCTGGGCACGACGCCGAACCGCGTGCTGTTCGCCGCCGAATCGGCGGGCCGCCGCGAAACGCTGCTGCAGCTGCTCGCCGACAATCATCTGAAGCCCGCCTCGGCCGACAGCTTCCAGGACTGGCTCACCGGCGACGCGCACTTCTCGCTCGGCGTCGCGCCGCTCGCGAACGGCTTCGCGCTGCCCGGCGACGGCCTCGCGATCATCACCGAAACCGAGCTGTACGGGCCGCTCGCGCGCCGCGCGGGACGCCGCCGCCAGGAACAGGCGAGCAACGTCGATTCGATGGTGCGCGACCTGTCCGAGCTGAAGGTCGGCGATCCGGTCGTGCATTCGCAGCACGGCATCGGCCGCTATATGGGCCTCGTGACGATGGACCTCGGCGAAGGCGAAACCGAGTTCCTGCACCTCGAATACGCGGGCGACAGCAAGCTCTACGTGCCGGTCGCGCAGTTGCACGTGATCTCGCGCTACAGCGGCGCCGATCCCGAAAGCGCGCCGCTGCACTCGCTCGGCTCCGGCCAGTGGGAAAAGGCCAAGCGCAAGGCCGCGCAGCAGATTCGCGACACCGCGGCCGAACTGCTCAATCTCTACGCGCGCCGCGCCGCCCGCTCGGGCCACGCATTCGGGCTCGAACCGAAAGACTACGTGAAGTTCGCCGAGAGCTTCGGCTTCGAGGAAACGCCGGACCAGGCCGCCGCGATCGCGGCCGTGATCGGCGACATGACGAGCGGCAAACCGATGGACCGGCTCGTGTGCGGCGACGTCGGCTTCGGCAAGACCGAGGTCGCCTTGCGCGCGGCCTTTATCGCGGTGATGGGCGGCAAGCAGGTCGCGCTGCTCTCGCCCACCACGCTGCTCGCCGAGCAGCACACGCAGACTTTCAGCGACCGCTTCTCCGACTGGCCCGTGCGCATCGCCGAACTGTCGCGCTTCAAGTCGGCCAAGGAAGTCAACGCGGCGATCCAGCAGATCAACGAAGGCTCGGTCGACATCGTGATCGGCACGCACAAGCTGCTCTCGTCGGACGTGCAGTTCAAGCGGCTCGGGCTCGTCATCATCGACGAGGAGCATCGCTTCGGCGTGCGCCAGAAGGAAGCGCTGAAGGCGCTGCGCGCCGAGGTCGACGTGCTGACGCTGACCGCGACGCCGATCCCGCGCACGCTCGGCATGGCGCTCGAAGGCCTGCGCGATTTCTCGGTCATCGCGACCGCGCCGCAAAAGCGCCTCGCGATCAAGACCTTCGTGCGCCGCGAGGAAGACAGCGTGATTCGCGAGGCGATGCTGCGCGAACTGAAGCGCGGCGGCCAGGTGTACTTCCTGCACAACGAGGTCGAGACGATCGAGAATCGCCGGCAGATGCTCGAAGCGCTCGTGCCCGAAGCGCGCATCGCGGTCGCGCACGGCCAGATGCACGAGCGCGAACTCGAACGCGTGATGCGCGATTTCGTCGCGCAGCGCGCGAACGTGCTGCTGTGCACGACGATCATCGAAACCGGCATCGACGTGCCGAGCGCGAACACGATCCTGATCCATCGCGCCGACAAGTTCGGGCTCGCGCAATTGCACCAGTTGCGCGGCCGCGTCGGGCGCTCGCATCACCAGGCGTATTCGTATCTGCTCGTGCACGATCCGCAGGGGCTCACCAAGCAGGCACAGCGCCGCCTCGAAGCGATCCAGCAGATGGAAGAACTCGGCTCGGGTTTCTATCTCGCGATGCACGACCTCGAAATTCGCGGCACGGGCGAAGTGCTCGGCGACAAGCAATCGGGCGAGATTCACGAGATCGGCTTCCAGCTGTATACCGACATGCTCAACGACGCGGTCAAGGCGCTCAAGAACGGCAAGGAGCCTGACCTCACCGCGCCGCTTGCCGCGACCACCGAGATCAACCTGCACACGCCGGCAATCCTGCCGTCGGACTATTGCGGCGACGTGCAGGAGCGTCTGTCGCTCTACAAGCGGCTCGCGAACTGCGAACACAACGATTCGATCGACGGCATCCAGGAAGAATTGATCGACCGTTTCGGCAAGTTGCCGCCGCCGGCACATGCGCTCGTGGAAACGCACCGTCTGCGGCTCGCCGCGAAGCCGCTCGGCATTTCGAAGATCGATGCGGGCGAAGCGGTGATCGGGCTGCAGTTCATCCCCAATCCACCGGTCGACGCGATGCGGATCATCGAGATGGTGCAGAAGCACAAGCACATCAAGCTCGCGGGTCAGGACAAGCTGCGCATCGAAACGCGCAGCCCCGATCTCGCAGTGCGCGTCGCGACCGTCAAGGAGACCTTGCGCGCGCTCGGTTCGCCGAGCCGCGATACGGCAGCCGCCACGGCTGCGCGTTGAGGCGCCGGGGTGTGCGCAGGCATGGTGCGCACATGGCCGATGCGTCAAGTTGAGTTGAGTCGAGTCGAGTCGCGCATGAGAGGCGGATCGTGCAACGAAGCATATCGCTCACGCACGCCGCATTACGTACGCCACGTACGGACGATGCAGAAAACGGGGGACGTCCCCCCGTTTTCTGCCTGTCGATGCTGCGCTGCGCCAATGCCGCTTCAGCTGACGAATGCGCTTGCCCGCTTTCGTTTGGGATATGATCGACAGACTAAAATGCCGGAGTCCAGTCATGTCTCATGCCGCTGAAGCAGCGCAATCCTCCACGTCTTCTGCTCCCGCTTCGCCGATTTCCCTCCCCTGGGTCACCCGCCTCGTCTCGATGGACACCGTGAGCCGCAACCCGAATCTCGGCCTCATCGAAACCGTGCGCGACGCATTGCGCACGGCCGGCATCGACGCGACGCTCACGCACGGCAAGGGCGGCAAGTGGGCCAATCTGTTCGCGACGATTCCCGCGCACGATGGCGAAACGAATGGCGGCGTGGTGCTGTCGGGCCACACCGACGTGGTGCCGGTGGACGGCCAGCAGTGGGACAGCGATCCGTTCAAGCCCGAGATTCGCGGCAACAAGCTCTATGGCCGCGGCACCTGCGACATGAAAGGCTTTATCGGCGCGGCGCTCGCACTCGTGCCGGACATGCAGCGCACGAAGCTCGCGAAGCCGATTCACTTCGCGCTGTCGTTCGACGAGGAAGTCGGCTGCGTCGGCGTGCCGCTGTTGATCGCCGATCTGATGAAGCGCGGCGTGAAGCCGGACGGCTGCATTGTCGGCGAACCGACCAGCATGCGCCCGATCATCGCGCACAAAGGCATCAACGCGTATCAGTGCTGCGTGCGCGGCCAGGCCGCGCATTCATCGCTGACGCCCAAGGGCTTGAACGCGATCGAGTACGCCGCGCGCCTGATCTGCTATATCCGCGACATGGCGGACCAGTTCCGCGAGCAAGGCCCGTTCGACGAACTGTACGACGTGCCGTTCAGCACCGCGCAAACCAGCACGATCTCGGGCGGCAACGCGATCAACACGGTACCGGCCGAATGCCAGTTCCAGTTCGAGTTCCGCAATCTGCCGACGCTCGATCCCGAGCAGATTTTCGCGCGCATCGAGACCTACGCGCGCGACACGCTGCTGCCGAAAATGCTGCGCGAGCATCCGTCGGCCGCGATCGAGATCACGAAGATCGCCGCGGCGCCCGGACTCGATTCGTCTGAACAGGCCGCGATCACGCAGCTCGTGCGCGCGCTCACCGCCGATCAGGACAAGCGCAAGGTCGCCTACGGCACCGAAGCCGGACTGTTTTCTAACGCGGGCATTCCGAGCATCGTGTGCGGCCCCGGCGACATCCAGCAGGCGCACAAGGCCAACGAATTCGTCGAACTCGAACAGCTCGCGGCCTGCGAGCGTTTTCTCGGCAAGTTCATTCATAGCATGTCGGTCGAGGCGGCTCGATGAGACGCGCGAAGTAGCGGTGCGCGCAGCAACGGTGCACAAGACAGCGCGGCAAGGCAACGCCGGGCGGCACAAAGTCGTGAGGCAAGGCCCGTCGCACTGAAACTGCACGCCGCGAAACGGGTCTCAGCCATATCGACGACGCCGGAGCTCACGCCATGTCAAGCGCCATGCCGCAGCACACGGATCACACGATCGACGGCGAACCGATCCCCACGCTCGACGAAATCGCCGCGCAGCACTTTGCGTTGACGCCGTGGGTCGTGCGCACGCCAGTATTCGACCGGCTCGATTTTGCATCGCTGCAAGGCACGCCGGTGAATTTCAAGTTCGAACTGTTGCAGGCGGGCGGCAGCTTCAAGGCGCGTGGCGTATTCACGAACCTGCTCGCGCTCGACGATACGCAAAAGAGCGCGGGCGTGACCTGCGTGTCGGGCGGCAATCATGCGGTGGCGGTGGCGTACGCGGCGATGCGTCTTGGCATCGGCGCGAAGGTCGTGCTGTTCAGCGCGGCGAATTCGGCGCGCGTCGCGCTATGCCGCGAGTACGGCGCCGACATCGTCTATGCGGAAGATCTCGCCGAGGCATTCGAACTGGTGCGCCGCATCGAAGCCGAGGAAGGCCGCTATTTCGTGCATCCGTTCAACGGCTATCGCACGGTGCTCGGTTCGGCCACGCTCGGCTACGAATGGGCGACGCAAACGCCCGACCTCGAAGCGGCGATCGTGCCGGTCGGCGGCGGCGGGCTCGCCGCCGGTGTCGCCACGGCGCTGCGGCTCGCGAACCCGAACATCCACGTGTACGGCGTCGAACCCGAAGGCGCGGACGTGATGAGCAAGAGCTTCGCCGCCAACCATACGGTCAGAATGGGCCATATGCACAGCATTGCCGACTCATTGATGTCGCCGCATACCGAGCAATTCAGCTATGAACTCTGCCGCCGTCATATCGATCGGCTCGTCACCGTTTCCGACGATCAATTGCGCGCGGCGATGCTGATTCTCTTCCAGCAACTGAAGCTCGCCGTCGAACCCGCTTGCGCCGCCGCCACGGCGGCATTGCTCGGACCATTGCGCGAACCGTTGCATGGCCGGCGCGTCGGCGTCCTGCTGTGCGGCACCAACACAGACCCGGTCAGTTTTGCCGCGCATCTCGAACGCGCGCGTCATAGCGCGTCACAGTTTCCGCACTAGCGCGTGCCATCTGAAAGCGTTGCTCGTATTGCGGCTAAAACACTAGCCTATCCGCCTCAGATTGGTATTATTCGGCTATTCATATCTGGGGAGGTACTTCTATGAGCATAGTTAAAGAATTTAAAGAATTTGCCCTCAAGGGCAATGTGATGGATCTCGCTGTTGGTGTGATTATCGGCGGCGCTTTTTCCAGCATTGTTAATTCGGTCGTCAAAGACCTGATCATGCCGATCGTCGGGCTCGCTACCGGCGGCCTCGACTTCTCCAATATGTTCATTCGCCTCGGCGATATTCCGGCAACCTATAAAGGCAGCCCCGGTTCGTACAAGGACCTGCAAACGGCCGGCGTCGCGGTGATCGGCTATGGTTCGTTCATCACGGTGTTGATCAACTTCATCATCCTCGCGTTCATCATTTTCCTGATGGTCAAGTTCATCAACAATCTGCGCAAGCCGGACGAAGCCGCACCGGAAGAACCGCCGGCGACGCCCGAAGACGTGCTGCTGCTGCGCGAGATTCGCGATTCGCTGAAGAATCAACAGCATTGAAGAGGCAGTGAAACTCCGGTTCGCGGTTTAAAGACTGAAAGCCGGAGTCGAAGCAATACAAACACAAAGGCCTGTTGCGATTGCCGTCGCAACAGGCCTTTGTGTTTTTCCCGATTTTTTCTGCACGAAGCAGCCGGTATGCACCAGCCGTCGCGCCACGCGTACGCCAGCGCATGCCGAAACGTTAAACGTTACGTCAGATCAAAGCACGGACCCCTCAGCCGTCCTTGCGCGCCTTCAACTGCGCCGCGCTGTCGATCATCGTTTCGAGCTGGCCGAAATTGACAGGCTTGGTCAGATGCGAGGTAAAGCCCGCGCTCAGGCAGCGGCGCACGTCCTCGTCGGTGCCGAAGCCGGTCAGCGCCACGGCCGGCGCATCCGAATGCTCGCGGAACGCCTTGACGAAATCGAGGCCGGTGCCGTCGGGCAAGCCGACATCGCTGACGATCAGATCGAAGCGCTGCAATTGCGTCGCGGCGAGCGCGTCATCGACGCGTCCGACCACCGTCACCTCATGGCCGAGGCTGTGGATGAGCTGCGCCATCACCTCGGCGGTATCCGCGTGATCTTCGATCAGCAGCACGGTCAGCGGACTCGCCGGCTGCACGGTGCTCGGCACCACCACGGGCCGCGCCGCGGCGGGCGCGGCCGCGGTCGGCAGCGTGATCGTGAAGGTCGCGCCGCAGTGCGGGCCGGGGCTCTGCGCGATCACGCTGCCGCCATGCACGTCGGTCAGCGCCTTGGTGATCGCGAGGCCGAGACCGAGGCCGCCGAATTGCCGCGTCATATTCTGGTCGCCCTGCTCGAACGCATTGAACAGCTTGCCGATCTGCTCCGGCTCGATGCCGATGCCGGTATCCTCGACCGAGATCTGCACGTGCATGCGCTCGTCGCGCGTGCGCACGTAGATGTGGCCGCCGTCCGGCGTGAACTTCGCGGCATTGCGAATCAGGTTCCACAGCATCTGTTGCAGACGCGCGCGATCGGCGAGCACGTAGTGATGCGCCGCGTGCTTGTCGATATGCACGTCCTGCTGCTTGACCTGAATCTCGCTGCGAAAGAGCTCGAGCACGCTGTCGATCACTTCGTGGACGTCGACGGTTTCGAGCGACAGCCGCAGCTTGCCGTTCGCGACGCGCGTGAGATCGAGCAGATCGTCGATGAGCCGTGCCTCGAGTTCGACGTTGCGGCGAATCATGCGCACGCTGCCGCGCGCCTGGTCGGGCAGATCGGGGATCATCTCGAGCACGCTCGCGCCCGCGAGCACCGGCGTGAGCGGCGTGCGCAATTCGTGCGACAGCATCGCGAGAAAGCGGTCTTTGGCGCGGTTCGCTTCCTCGGCGGCCTGGCGCGCGGCCTGCTCCGACGCGAGCAGCCGCTCGCGCTCCTCGATCGCCTCGCGCTGCGAATGAATGTCCGTGCAACTGCCGAACCATTTGCTGACGTTGTGCTCGGCGTCGCGCATCGCCACCACGCGCACGTCGAACCAGCGGTACTCGCCATCGTGACGGCGAATCCGCATCTCGTGGCGATAGTCGCCGCTCTGGCTGGCGACGGCCTTGAGCCAGCTGCAGCGAATCTCCTCGCGATCGTCGGGATGCACCGCGTCGAGCCATGCGAGACCGTGAGCGGGACAGGGCTCGGCCATGCCCGTGTAGTCGTACCACTGCTTCGAGAGGAAATCGCAATCGCCGGCCGCGTTGCAGGTCAGCACCAGATGCGGCAGCGCCTCGGACAGCGTGCGGTAATGCAGCTCGCGATCGCGCAACAACCACGCTTCGTCCGAGGCGCGTTGCAGCCGCACCTGCGACAGCACGCGCTCGACGGCCTCGGGCAGATAGTCGAGATAGTCGCCGGACTTCGGCACCACGTCGGACACCCCGGCGCGCAGCGCTTCGATCACGCGCGATTCGTCGGTGAAGCCGGTCACGAGGATCGCCGGAATGCGCACGCCTTCCGCGCGCAGGCGGCGGAAGAAATCGAGCCCGGTCTCCGGCCCGCTCAGCTGATAGTCGAGCACCAGCAGATCGGGGGCGCCGTTCGCGAGCCGGTCGCGCGCGGCCTCGATGCCGGCGCAGATGGCCACCCGGCAGCCGGCGCGTTCGAGCGACTTGCGCGCGAGCCGCAGGATACCTTCGTCGTCGTCGACGACGAGCACATAGGCGGCATGCGGCGTGGATACTTCGTCGGTCATGCAGGTCTTCTCTGGCTAGGTTCGGTGCTTATCTTGTCACGAATGGCTTTCGGTCAGCTTCATGCGGCCTGTCCACGGACTTGTCCCATAGACCGTGGGCGCCGGCGGCCGGGTCAGGACGGCGCCAACCGATGCCCCGGCGGCAGCTTGACCACTTGCAGGAAAAAGCCGAGCCGGCGTACCGCTTCGATGAACACGTCGTATTCGACCGGCTTGCAGATGTAGACGTTGCAACCGAGCTCGTAGCAGCGCGCGATTTCGCGCGGATCGTCGGTCGTGGTCAGCACGATCACCGGCACCGCAGCGGTTTCGGGCGCTTCCTTCAGACGCCGCAAGACCTCGAAGCCGTCCACGCGCGGCATTTTCAGATCGAGCAGCACGACGAGGTTTTCGAGCGTTTCGTGCGGCGGAAAAGGATTGCCGTCGGTATCGCGCGGGGCGCCCGCGGATGCCGGGCCGAAAAAATAATCGAGTGCCTGCTGGCCGTCGCGAAAGCGCACGAAACCGTTCGAAATGCCGGCGCGACGCAAATTACGCTCGACGAGCGTCGCATGGCCGTCGTCATCTTCGATCAGCACGATGCTGACCGTTTGCGCGTGACTCGCGTGACTCATATGCTCTCCCTGCTGAACCGTGCCGGCGACCGGTCAGGCTGACTGCTGCCGACGTTCGCATCGCTTCTGTGCTGCGTTTGTGCAACATTTGTGCTGCGTTCGTTCTGCCTCAAAGCCGTATCGGCTGCTCGGGCAGCACCACGAAAAACGTCGAGCCCGCGCCTTCGGCCGACTCGACCCATACGCTCCCGCCATGCCGCTCGACCGTGCGCCGCACCACCGCGAGGCCGATGCCCTCGCCGCTCGCCACGTCGCCATGCAGACGCTGGAACGCGCGAAACACCTTCGACAGATACGCCGCCGGAATGCCGAGCCCGTTATCGCGGACGTAATACGTGCGCATGCGCACCGCGCGCGGCTCGCTGGCGTCGACGGGTTCGAGTTCGAGCGCGCCGATCTCGATGCGCCCGCGCCGCGCCGGGTCCAGAAAATTCAGCGCATTGCCGATGAGATTGCCGAAGATCTGCTCGACCGCCGCCGGATCGCCCCACGCGGGCGGCAGATCGCGCACCGTGACGACCGCCTCGCGCTGACTGATCGTCCCCTGCAGCGCCTCGACGACCCGGTCCACCGCACGCCCGACGCTCACGCGCTGCCACTGGTATTCGAGCCGGCCCGCGCGCGAAATGCGCAGCAGCGCGTCGATGATCGACGCCGCGCGCGCCACCGCGGTGCGCAGATAGTACAGCGACTCGCGCACGTCGCCATCGAGAATGTGCTTCATGCGGTGCTCTTCGCTCGCGGGCAGTCTGGCGCTCGCGACGATGCCGTCCAGCTCGTCGCACGAGACGTGCAGCTCCTTCGAAAAACCTTGCAGGTTCACGAGCGGCGAGCGCAGATCGTGCGACACGCTGTAGATGAACATTTCGTTGTCTTGCGTTTCCTGGCGCAACTCGTCATTGACCGCCGCCAGTTCGTGCGCGCGCGCTTCGAGTTGCGCCTTCAGCGCAGCCTGCTCGGCCTCGGCCTCGCGCAGACGCGCCTCGGTCTGATGCAGCACGACGTCGAGCGCGGCGATTTCGTCGCTGCCCGAGAGCGGCGCCGCGAGCGGCCGCCCACTGCCGAGACGCTCGGCATTATCGGTCAGCACTTCGAGACGCCGGCCGATGCTGCGCGCGAACACGATCGCGGTGGCCGCCCAGATCAGCATCGAGCCGAACACGGCGGCGATCAGCGCGTATTGCTGGCTCTCGCGCCGCTGCGCGAGCGCGATCGAGCGCTCGACGTCGAGCCGCGACGCCTCGGCGCCGAACGCGGCCAGCTCGTCGCGAAACCCGGCGACCTGCTGCGGCAATGGGCCGCTTTCGAGCGCGAGGTAGGGGCTCAGACTGCGGCGCTCGTGCAGCGCCTGCGAGATCGCGACGCTCTGCTCGCGGTAGGCGTCGATCGCGCGCCGCATGTTATGCACGCGCTCGGCCTGCTGCGGCGTGTCGGCGACCAGCGTGTCGAGCTTCGCGAGCCGGTCGCTGAGGTCGACCCACACCGCGCGGCGGTCGATCAACGAAGCGTCGCCGGTCACCATGGCCGTGCGCACGCGCGCCGCCTGGCGCAGCAGCGGATCGACGATGGCCGACGACTGGTAAAGAATCTGCTTGCTGTTATCGACCCATTGCGCGGCCTGCGCGGTCTGCTCCTGCGTATCGAAGACGATGCCGAGCAGCGCGAGTTCGACCACGCTCGGCACCGCAATCAGCAGCAGACCCTTGGTGAATAGTTTCATGTTCCCGCAAGCGCGTTCAGACGGCCGTTTAAACCGTGGCGGCTCGCGCGCGCCCGTCGCGCCCGCGATGCTGGCGCAGCGCGACCAGACGGGCCATTATCGACGTGAATTCGAGATATTTCAACGTAGCGTCAAGAAGCGCTCTCGCACACAAAAATGACTTTTTTATTGGCACGGGATGTTTTTTCGGCGCCTCGTGAGTCTATGATGGAGAGAACATGTGCTGGGAAGCGAAAGCGCGCAGCAAGGCGATTCGGCATGATTCGTGCGGGAAACGGTGAGGCGACGCAGGCAGTCGAATCATCGTGAATCCGGCCTTCTCGTATGCTATAAAAGATCGACGTGCGGCGCGCGAAAGCCGGGAGTGGTCGCATGAGGACGCAGCGTTTCTTGCAATTCTTTTTCAGGCGAATTTTTATGTCCTTCCCGAAAAAGCGTAGGCGCGCGAAGGTGGACGGCGACGAGTCGTTCCTCGCGGTCCTACGGCATTTCAAGCCGTTCGGTCAGCTCGACACCAAGATTGCGCGTGCCCGCTCGCAAGACGAGCCGGTTCTCTATGCGCATGTGCTGCCCGGGCTCGACGTGCTTCTGTGCAGCGTACGCGGCGCGCAGCCGCCCTATCCCGCGCCGGCCGAATTGCGGCGGCGCTGCATCGAATCGATCACCAACGCACTGGAACAGCCGCTCGACGGGCTCGAGAACGGCGGCTACTGGTACGAGGCGGATGGCTTCGGCTTCCTCGTGTTTGCCAGCCGCGCGCGCAGCAAGATCCTGACCGAATTCGGCGCGACGCGGGCCGGCACCCGGCGCGGCGTGCGGCGCCTCGATGCGGCGGGAGACGCCACGCCGCGTTCGCTCAGGTAGCGTGCTCGGGTAGCGTCTTTAGCGCGACACGTCAGCCAACACTTCGGGCTGGCGAAGGTCAGGGCTACCGGCGTGGCGCGGCCGGCTGTTGCGTGCTGGGGTTTTCCCGCGTTGCCGTTTCTCTTATCGTTCCTCTTCGAGCAAGGCCGCCGTGTCGAACACCGCGGCCTTGTTTTTCTCTTTCGCTGTGCTCTGTGTCCTGCGCCGCAGCCTCCGGCCGAAACCGTGACGGTGCCATCCGATAGCCGTGCGTCCCTTGCTCGCTCATGGCATCATCGACATGATCGCGCGCGGACGGCACGCTGATCGGCCACGGAAACACGACACCACGCCCACCGCCCACGCTCCATCTCAACCCGTGCGCGGGCCAACTGCATAGCAGCGACGCCATCAGCTGCCCTTGTATTCGGCGGCGGTCGCGGGCGGCAGCGTCACGGGCTTGCGATCCGCGCCCCGCTGCGAGCGCGGTGCGGCCGGCGCCGCCGCACCGCCCGGGGACTTGCCGGCCGGCGCGCCATCGAGCGAAAGCGGCGCCTTCGGCTGCTGGCGGACACCCGGCGGCGGCGCGGTCGGCCGCTGCCTGACCTGCGCGAGCAGTTCGCCGCACGGCAACGGCTTGTTGTTGCTCGGCGCGAGCAGCGGAATCAGCGCCGCAAACGGGTTGATGAGCCCGAGGCCGATCGCCGCGCCGCCGCGCAACGCGAGCGCGGCCGCGTCCACACCCACGTGCGGGTCCTTGAAGGTGCCCTTCACGTACAGCGGCGAGCGCAGCGAAAAGACCCGGAAACCCTTCGTATGCGGATGCACGCCGAGGTCCAGCGTCTCGTCGCGCAAGCTCACGTGACCGTCGATGTTGATGACCGCGTCGTCGGTATCGAGCGCGAACACGCGCGGTTCGAGCACGCCATTGGTCGCGACGAAATCGGCGGCCGCGCAGTTGATCTTCACGTCGCGATTGCCGAACAGCTTTTCATAGACGACATTCGCGACATTGAGCCCCGCCGCTTCCATCAAGAGACGGCTCACGGTGCCGTCGGTGACGAGCGCCTTCACCTCGCCGTTCGAGGTCGCTGCGAGCGCCGCCGGCGAGTTGCCGGTCGCGGACAGCGAGGCATCGCCGTTGACCTCGCCGAGCGCGTTCTGCATCGTCTTGAAGTCCGGGAACAATTGCTTGAGCTTCAGATGCCGCGCCGAGGTCGAGAAGCGGCCCTTCAGCGGCGTCGCGCTGCCGTCCAGATGAATGTCCGAGGCGAGCGAGCCGCCTGCGACGCCGAACTTCAGCGGTTCGAGCGACAGCACGCCGTTGCTAAGCACGACGTGCGTGTAGAGGTCCGTGATCGGCAGCTTCGAACTCTTGACGATGCGCCGGCCCGTGAACTTGACGTCGGCGTCGATGGCCTTCCAGCGGTCGGTGCGGAATTCCTCGACCGGCAACACGCGGCCGCCCGGCTGCGCGGTGGCGTCGCCGCGCTTCGCCTTGCTCGCATTCGAATCGGCGCCGATCACGGGCGCGAGATCGGCGAACTGCAACAGATGCGAGACGAGTTCGCCCTGCAGCAGCGGACGCGGTTCGCGCGCCGTATAGGTCAGCGAGCCGTTCAGATCGCTGCCGCCCACCCGGCCCGTAAAATTTTCGTAGGTAAAGACGTTGCCGCCCGACCTGAAGTGGCCGATCAGATGTCCTTCGGTCGCATACGGCGGCGTGTCGGGCAAGGTCACGCCGGTCAGCGCATAGAGCCGCGCCATGCTGTTGCCTTGCAGCCAGAGGCGCAGATCGAGCGCGGCGAGATGCGCGGGATCGCTGATCGTGCCGACGAACGCGACGTGCAGATCGCCGGCCTTCACGTCGGCCTGCACCGGGAACGGCCGGTCCGCGTCCTGCAGCGCGAGCACGCCGCCGACCTTGCCGCTGCCCGACACCGGCGTCTTGTTGTAGCTGCCTTTGACGGTCCACGCGATCGCGTAGAGCGGCGTCGCGCGCGGGGCGGCGGGGACGCTCGCGGCTGAGTTTGTTTCGGCTGTCGCTACACTAGCGCCTGCGCTTGTGCTTGTACCCGCACCGACACCCGCACTCGCGCCACCGCTCGCCCCGGTCGCCAAGGCACCGCTCTCGGCGGGCGCGCCAGAAGTCGCGGACGTGGCCGCCGCGCCCGCTGCCCCGTCAGCCCCCGATACCGCCGACGCATTCGCCGCAGCCGCCGAAGCCGCCGCCTCGGACGCCGCCTTCGCTTCCGACGCCGCCTGCGCCTCGGCCTGCGCAGCGAGCCTGCTCGCGCCGGCCTTGCCGATCGCCTGCGCCGACGCGCTGCGCGACGCCGCTTCCTGCTGCTTCAAGGCCTCGCCGAGCGGAATCGGCTGACCGAGCGTATCGACGGCCATCCGCAACTCGACCTTCATCTGCTGATCGGACAGCGCGATATTGCCCTTCGCGAACGCGATGTCGTGCAGATCGAGCGTCCATTCGGACGGCCCGCTCGAGGACGGCAGCTTGAAGGTCCAGTTGTTGCGCCCGTCGAGCATGCGTTCGAGATCGACGGACGGATTCACGAGATTGATCGCCGGGATCACGATGTCGTGCGCGAGCAGCGGCAGCACCTCGACCTCGAAGTCGATCTCGTCGAGCGTCGCGAATTGCGGCTGTTTGGCCCAGTCGGGATTGCCGAGCGTGATGTTGGCCGCCGAGAAGCGCGGCCAGGGCACCCAGCCGCGCCAGCCCGTTTCGCCGGCCGGCTTCTGCCAGCCCACCTTCAGATCGCCGTTGATCGCGAACGGCCGGCCGATCGCCTGCGTCACCTTGTCGTTGATGTAGGGCCGGGCGCGATTCCAGTCGAAGCTCAGAATGAAGATGACGAGTGCGGCAATCAGGATGACGAGCGCCGCCAGCAGCCATGCGATGATTTTTCCGATCCGTCGTCCGATGCTGCTCGACACTGCCATTGAGAGGCTCCGCGTGTTGTTCTATGTTGTCGGGCAGCAGATAGCGTGCCCGGACGTGAGCGATGAGTCGCCCTGTCTGTCGCCTTGTCTATCGCGGCGCATGCGTCTGAGCCGGCACTTGTGTTCGTTCTCGTGCCTGCGTTTTCGCTTGTGTTTGCGTTTGCGTTTGCGTTCGACCTTGCCGTTTTATCATGGCGCACGGTTCGGCGACAGATTGCTCTGCAGATTGCCGCTCGCGCCAGCCACAACGCACCACGCACACTTCAAGCACACATCAAATAACGCATCGTGCCTCACGCTCCCCACCCCGATCCAACCATGCCCGACGTTCCCCTCGTTCTCGCCGACGGCATCGCGCGGCGCGATGCGCAGCGCGCGCAGACGCTGTTGCAGCCGACCACCTTCGCGCTGCGCGCCGGCGAGCGCGTCGCGATCACCGGGCCGTCCGGCTCGGGCAAGAGCGTGTTCCTGCGCGCGCTCGCGCTGCTCGATCCGCTCGATGCCGGGCGCATCCTGTGGCATGGCGCGCCGCTCGGGCGCGCCGCGCTTCCGCGCTACCGGCGCAACGTCGCGTATATCCGCCAGCGGCCCGCGCTCGTCGACGGCAGCGTCGAGGACAATCTGCGCTATCCGTTCGAGCTCGGCGTCTATCGCGACGTGCGCTTCGATCGCGAACGCGCCGCCCTGCTCGCCGAACAGGCCGGCCGCGGCAGCGACTTTCTCGGCAAGCCCGCGAGCGAGCTGTCGGGCGGCGAAGCGCAGATCGCCGCGCTGATCCGCGTGCTGCAACTCGCGCCCGAAGTACTGCTGCTCGACGAGCCGACCGCTGCGCTCGATCCCGCGTCGTCGCTCGCGATCGAAGCGCTCGTGGAAGCCTGGTTCGAGGCCGCACCGGGACGTCACGCGTCGGTGTGGGTCTCGCACGATCTCGCGCAGGCCGCGCGCATGAGCGGCCGGCATCTGACGATGCGCGCCGGCGTGCTCGAAGAAGCCACCTCGCCCGAGGAGTCGCCTCGATGAGCCTGCAGAATCTGGGTTTGTGGGACGTCGCGATCGCGGCGCTGCTGATCGTCGTGAACGGCGCGGTGTCGGTGTCGCTGAAGCTCGATCTCGAACGCAAGCTCGCGTGGGCCGCGGTGCGGACCGTGGTGCAACTGCTCGCGATCGGCTATGTGCTCGGCTGGGTGTTCCAGTACGACCGCTGGTACGTCGTGCTGCCGCTCATGATCGTGATGACGCTGATCGCCGGCTTTGCCGGCGCGCAGCGCGGCAGCCGCACCTATGCCGGGCAACGCGCGGACAGCGTGCTGTCGATCTGGGTCAGTTCGTGGCTCGTCGCGGCCGTGGGGCTCTTCGTCGTGATCCGCATTCACCCGTGGTACGAGCCGCAATACGCGATTCCGATTCTCGGCATGATCCTCGGCAATACGCTGACCGGCGTCTCGCTCGGCATCGAACGCATGACCGAGGAGCTGACCGCGCGGCGCGATCGCGTCGAGATGGCGCTCGCGCTCGGCGCGACGCGCTGGGAAGCGGCTCAGGGGCCCGCGCGCCAGGCGGTGCGCGCCGGCATGATGCCGACCCTGAACCAGATGGCGGTGGTCGGCGTCGTGAGCCTGCCCGGCATGATGACGGGCCAGGTGCTGGCCGGCCAGTCGCCGTTGCAGGCGGTGCGGTATCAGATCGTCATCATGTTTCTGATCGCCGCGTCGTCGGCGTTGGGCACGGTGGGCGCGGTGCTGCTCACGTACCGGAGGCTCTTTTCGGCGGAACACCAGTTTCTGCCGGCGCGGCTCGTGGAGCGCGCGGCGAAGCGTTAGGCGAAACGTTGGGCGAAGCGGTACACGAAGCGGCACGCGCGGGCCGAGGCGGACCCGCGTTTGCGGTTCACGCGGTCAGCCCCCGCTCCAACCCGCGAAGCCGATCAGCGCTTGGCGCTGATCGCCACTTCGGTGCCGTCGCTGAGCGTCAGCGTTTTCGTGGTGCCGTTGACCGGCATCGTGAAACGCACGATCTGGCTCATGCGGACATCGTTCGGACACTTGAGCGTCTTGCCGCCGCTCGTCACGCTCTTGACACCGCGCGGCGTCTGCGCCTGGAAGCTCAGCTGCACGTTCGCGGTGCCGTCCTTGGCGACGACCGGCGCGAAGCGGATCTGCGTCTGCCGGATCATCGCGCCGTTCGCGTCGAGCGCCAGCGACGCATAGTTCGGGCACGTATCGGTCGCGGCCACGGGACCGCCCGGCGGCACGGTCTTCCAGGTGAAGTCGTCCGATTCGCCGGAGCGGATCGTGCGGGTTTCCTGGGAATTGCCGAATTGCTTCGACGTGACGCGCACGGTGTAGCGGATCGGACCGTCGAGCGCGGACTGGGACGTGACCGTGATCGGCGTGGCGGCGTGCGCCGCCGGTACGAGCGCGCAGGCGAGAGAAGCGACAACGGAAACGGCGGAGAGTTTGAAGCTGAAGCCCATACTGTCACCTCGTTGTTGTGCCGCTGCGCGCCCGCCTTCGCGCGACTGCCCGCGCCCTGCCCGGCTGGATCGAACCGGTGCGGCCGGCCAGCCTGGCCGCGGGACACGCAACCGTTCTGGAGCATGATGCACCGCCAGTCTAACGCCAAGCGCGACGCCGCGCGTGTCGCGCAAGCTCGGGTGTTAACCCGCTTGCGGTGCGGCGGTTTCTGCGCGTGTCGGGCCGGCGCGGCGAGGCGTCATCTCGCTGTCATGGTCAACGCGTCGCCGTCCGTGCCCGACCCGCTCGAATCGAATCGCCGGATCAGAACCCGCTCAACACCAGTTTGCCGATCGCGCGCCCCTGCTCGAGCTGCCGGTGCGCGCGGCGCAGATTCTCCGCGTTGATCCGGCCGAGGTTCTCGCCGAGCGTCGTACGCAGCGTGCCCGCATCGACCAGACGCGCGACCTCGGTCAGCAGCTTGTGCTGCTCGATCATGTCAGGCGTGCCGAACATCGAGCGCGTGAACATGAACTCCCAGTGAAACGCGGCGCTCTTCGCCTTCAGCAGTTCGACCGGCAGCGGCGCGGCGTTTTCGACGATCGTGCAGATGCCGCCCTGCGGCTTGACCAGTTGCGCGGCAGCCGGGAAATTGCGGTCGGTGTCGTTGAAGATCAGCACATAGTCGACCTGCTCGACGCCGATTGCCTTCAGTTGCGCGGGCAGATCGCCGAAATGATCGACGACGTGATCGGCGCCCAGCTCCTTCGCCCACTTCGCCGATTCGGGCCGCGACGCGGTCGCGATCACCTTGAGCTTCGCCAGCTGTCTGGCAAGCTGGATGCCGATCGAGCCAACCCCGCCAGCGCCGCCGAAAATCAGTACCGTGCGGCCCGCGTCGGCGCCTTGCGGCGACACGCCGAGGCGGTCGAACAGCGCTTCCCAAGCGGTGATCGCGGTAAGCGGCAACGCCGCCGCGTGCGTGAAATCGAGCGAGGCCGGCTTGTGCCCGACGATGCGCTCGTCGACAAGATGAAACTCGCTGTTGGCACCCGGCCGCGTGATGCTGCCCGCGTAGAACACCGGATCGCCGACCTTGAACAGCGAGACCTCGGGCCCGACCGCGACGACCGTGCCGGCGGCGTCCCAGCCGAGCACGCGCGGCGCGTTCTCGACGGTGTCCTTCGGCGCGCGCACCTTGGTGTCGACCGGGTTCACGGAAATCGCTTCGACCTTCACGAGCAGATCGTGTCCGCTTGCTTCGGGTTGCGGGATCTCGACATCGACGAGCGCTTCGGCGTGATCGATCGGCAAATAACGGTAAAGTCCGATGGCTTTCATGGCTGCTCCGGGGGTTCGGTTGAAGTGAGTGAAGTGAAATGAAGTGAGGTTGGGGTTCTGATTCGGCTTCGGTGAGGACAGGAACCGGCCGCCGCTGCGTTTCGTGTTTCGCACCGCGTGCCGTCACCGCCGAATCCATGAGCGTCATCGTAGGCGGGTTCTTATTCTGATAAAACAGTCATAATGACTGAAACATTTTTTTGATTTTCAGAATAATGAATACCCCAACTTCCACTGACCGGGCGCTGCCCGGCGAGCGCGCGCGACTCGATCTGCTCGACGTCGCGCTGTTCGTGCGCGCGGCGCTGCTGGCGAACGTGTCGGCGGCCGGGCGCGAGTTCGGCCTGTCGGCGGCGGTCGCGAGTTCGCGCATCGCACAGCTCGAAAAACTGCTCGGCGCGCGCCTGCTGCATCGGACCACGCGCCGCATCAGCCTCACCCAGGACGGCGAAGTGTTCATGACGCGCGCCGAGGCGCTGCTCGACGCGGCCGCTGCCGCGCGCGCCTCGGTGGGCCGCGCGCAGACC
Organism: Paraburkholderia sp. Ac-20342; assembly: GCF_017104985.1. NCBI lineage: Bacteria > Pseudomonadati > Pseudomonadota > Betaproteobacteria > Burkholderiales > Burkholderiaceae > Paraburkholderia > Paraburkholderia sp. Ac-20342. The sequence continues at coordinate 45,545 of NZ_JAAGPQ010000044.1, forward strand.
GAACCGCAAGGCCGCCTGCGCGTGACGATGTCCTCGTCGTTCGGGCGCCAGCATATATCGCCCGTCATCGGCGAATTTCTGCGCCGCTATCCGGGCGTGAGCCTCGATTTACGGATGACCGATCAACTCGTCGATCTCGTCGACGCGGGCATCGACGTCGCGATCCGGGTCGGCGCGCTCAAGGATTCGTCGCTGGTCGCACGGCGCCTCGCGGCGAACCGCCGCGTGCTGTGCGCCGCGCCCGCGTATCTCGCCGCGCATGGCACGCCGCACCATCCGTCGGACCTCGCGCGGCACGAGTGCATCATCCTGTCGGATCAGCGCGACTGGAGCTTCGTGACGCCGGCCGGCACACTCGACGTGCGGGTCGGCGGACGCCTCGCGACCGACAACGGCGAGGTGATCCGCGACGCGCTACTCGCCGGCTTCGGCATCGCGCTCAAATCGACATGGGACGTCGCGCCGTATCTGCGCAGCGGCGCGCTGGTCAGCGTGCTCGACAGCTATCCGCTCGCCGACGACGTCGCGATCTGGGCCGTGTATCCGAGCCGTGCATTCGTGCCGCCGAAGACGCTCGCGTTCATCGACTTTCTCGCCGCGCATTTCGGCGATCCGCCGTATTGGGATCGCGAGCCGGATGAACGAGGTTAAGGCGTGGGGCTGAGGTGCGAGCGAAGCGGCCGTGTGGGTTCTGCCGAGTCGCTACCGGAACGCTTACCGGGTCCCTGCAGAAGCGACGCTATTCGTCAGGACTGTCAACCGCCAAACCACTACGCCGCACGCTTGACCCACTCCATCGCAACGCGCCGTATACCAACGACCTGCATCGATCTGTCAGCCTGCCCAATCAGCCTGCCAATCTCGCGACGCCCCCACTCGTAACATTGTGTAATTGAAAGTTCGCGTTCATCGCTCCGCCGCAATACGCTTGCAACATTCACCGCGCTTCACAGGACTTCCCCCAACCAGCAAACGAGGTGAACGATGAAAGCAATAAAAAAATGGTCGACTGGTCTGACGGCGCTCAGCGCGGGCGTGCTTGCATTGAGCGGCGCCTTCTCGCCCGCCCAGGCCCACGACCATGACCATGACCATGGCCATGGCCATGGCGAAGGAGACGCGGGCGTCAAGCATGTTCTGCTCATCAGCTTCGACGGCTTGCACGAACAGGACGTCGCGCGCTGCATCGCCGGCAATACCTGCCCGAATATCGCGCTCCTCGCCAAATCGGGCGTCACCTACACGAACGCCTACACGCCGGGCCTCTCCGATTCGTTCCCGGGCCTCGCCGCACTCGTCACGGGCGGCTCGCCGAAGTCCGCCGGCCTCTTCTATGACGTGTCCTACGACCGCACGCTGTACTCGCCGAGCGACACGAGCTGCACCGGCAAGCAGGGCTGGAACGTCGTGTTCGACGAAACCACCGGCATCGACGGCGAGAACGGCGGCCCGCTCACGCACCTCGACGGCGGCGGCGCATTCAATCCGCAAGCCATTCCGCACGCGCTCGTCAACGGCCAATGCGTGCCGGTCTATCCGCACAACTACGTCAAGACGAACACGGTCTTCGAGGCGGTCAAGCAGGGCATGCACGGTGCGCGCACCGCATGGGCCGACAAGCACGCATGGGGCTACGACTGGCTGAACGGACCGTCGGGCCATGGCGTGGACGACCTGGCCCGCACCGAGATCAATTCGATCGACCCCGCGACGAACACGTACTACCTCGACACGTATACGCACACCGAGAAGTTCGACGACTACCACGTACAGGCGCTCATCAACCAGATCGGCGGCATGGACTCGACGGGTACGCACAACGAACCGGTGCCGACGGTGTTCGGCGCGAACTTCCAGACGCTGAGCGTTGCGCAAAAGGCCACGGTAGCCAGCGGCGGCGGCTATCTCGATGCCAGTTTCACGCCGGGTACGCAGGTGGCCGGCGCGATCACCTATATCGACAATTCGCTCGGCCGCGTGGTGGCAGCGCTCAAGCAGCAGAACCTGTACAAGTCGACGCTCGTCATCGTGACGGCCAAGCACGGCCAGTCGCCGACCGATCATACGAAGCTCGTGAAGAACGGGGACACGCTGTCGAAGCTGCTTGAAGCGAACAACTACCTCGACCCGAACGGCAACTTCGGCCAGAACAGTACGAAAAGCGGCAACCTGAACGACGGCACGGGTCTCGTCGACACCGGCATGGTGCAGACCGACGACGTGGGCCTGATCTGGCTGCGCGATCAATCGCAGCGCAACGCCGTGATCCAGACGCTCGAGCAGAATCTGTCGTGCAATGCGCCCGGCATCTGCGCGGACGGTCCGCAGGCTTACATCCTGTCCGGCAAGCAACTGGCGGCGCGCTTCGGCGATCCGGCGCAAGGCCGTACGCCCGACATCATCGTGCAGCCGAATCCGGGCGTGATCTACACGTCGAGCACGGCGAAGGATGAAGAGCACGGCGGCAACGCACCGGACGACAGCCACCTCGGCCTCGTCATCGGCTACCCGGGAATGCATGGCGCCGGTCGCCAGATCGACGAGCGCGTGCTGACGACGCAGGTCGCGCCGACCATCCTCGCGGCGCTCGACCTCGATCCGCGCCTGCTGCATGCGGTGGTTGCCGAAGGCACGCGGACGCTGCCGGGGCTTCACCTGAAGCAGGGTGACGAGAGAGACGATAAGTAATACGCCGTAGTGCGCCTGGCCCGGTGCTTTTCGCGAAGTGCCGGGCCTGATTATGTGTGGTGCCTGGTGGGGAATCGGTTGCGGCGTGCCGCGAGTTGGAGCACCTGAAGCACCTGAAGTACCTGAAGTACCTGAAGTACCTGAAGTACCTGAAGTACCTGAAGTACCTGAAGTACGAGCGCGGCCGGTGTCCCGAAGTTCGCGTTCGAAGTCCTCTCACACCTGCTTGCCGACATTTCGCGGATTGCTCCGCGGCTCGCGCCCCGTCACGCCGCACCGCGCATCACGGCTCCAGTTCGACCGGCACCGCCGCGAAGCCGCGAAACCGCACGCGCCCGCCGCGCGTCGGCACACCGTCGAGCCGATAGTCCGGAAAGCGCTGCACGAAGCGCCCCATCGCGATGCGCGCCTCGAGCCGCGCGAGCGACAAACCCGCACACTGGTGAATACCGAAGCCGAACGCGAGATGCCGGTTCGGGTCGCGGCGAATATCGAAGCGATCCGGTTCGGCAAACTGCTCGGGATCGCGATTGGCCGCGCCGATGCACAGCGTGACCGGCGTACCGCGCGCGACCGCGACGCCGCCGATTTCGGTGTCCGTGGTGCTCATACGGTTGCCGAGCTGGTTGGAACTCTCGAAGCGCAGGCACTCCTCGATCGCCGTATCGATCAGCGCCGGCTCGCGCAGCAACGCGGCGCGCGCGTCGGGCCATTCGGTCAGCGTGACGAGACCGTTGCCGATCAGGTTCGTGGTCGTCTCGTGCCCGGCGTTGAGAATGAAAATACAGTTCTGCAGCAACTCCGCTTCCGACAACTGTTCACCCGGTCCCTCGCCCTGAATCAGCCGCGTCAGCACATCGTGCTGCGGATCGCCCGGCTCGCGGCGGCGTCGCGCGACGAGTCCGCGCAGATAGTCGACGAACTCGCTGACCGCGCGGTTGCCGCGCTCGAACTGCGCCTCGCTCAGCGACGGTTCGAGCGCGCCGAGTATGGCGAGCGACCAGTTGCGCAGCGGCGCGCGTTCGGCATGCGGCACGTCGAGCAGATTGCCGATGATCTCGACCGGAATCGCCGAGGCGAACTCGCCGATCAGATCGATGCGCCCGCGCTGCGCGGCCGCATCGAGCAAGCTGTCGACGAGCCGGATCAGCCCCGGCTCCATCGCCGCGATCGCGCGCGCGGTCAATGCGCCGGCGATCAGCTTGCGCACCCGCGTATGACGCGGCGGATCGTTGAACACGAGACTCGTCGTGTGATGCGCATAGAGCGGCGAATCGCCGTACTTCGGGCGGAACTCGACGGTCTTGTCGGAGCTGAAGGTCTTCGGATCGCGGTAGACCGCCTGCACGTCGCGAAAGCGCGTCAGAAAGAGCGAACCGTCCGGCATGCGCTTGACCGGCTCGCAAGTGCGTAGCGCGTGGTAGACCGGATAGGGATCGGCATAAAACGCCGGGCTCAGATGGCGCAGATCGAAGTCGCGGGCAAGAGAGGCTGCGTCGCGGGCGGTCGCCTGGGTCATGCGTTGTCTCCGTGAAGGCGTCTTGTTGCGCCCCGGTTGATGCGGCTCGCACCGATACGTCGCGATATTGCGTTGTGCGTCGCGATTCGTGGTGACTCGTCAGGATTCGTCAGGATTCGTCAGGATTCGTCAGGATTCGTCGCAATTCGTCGCAATTCGTCGCAATTCGTCAATACACCGCCGCGATCCTGGTCCGACTGGTTGCAGCGGCTTCGTGCGCCAATCGCCGCACGTCGCGATTCGCTTTCGCCCTGACACAACGGCCAGGTGCAGTCGCTTCGGTGCATGCGCTCGATGCGCCAGTATGAACCGCGCGCTACCAGATTGCACGCCGGCCGGACTGCCGCATGCGACGGCGCCGCGCGCGGAACCGCTACAATAGCGGGATTTTCCGCGCGCGCCGCGCGGCCACTGATTCGTCCATCTATTCGCGTCACCGGTCGTCCATGAACCTCGTCATTCAAAGCACCGCGCCCTTCTCCGCCGACCATCACAAAACGCTCGTCGCGCTCGCGCGCGGCTCGCAGGCTACCATCGTCGACGCGCACGCCATTCGTATCGCCAATGCGCACCTTTCTCAGCGCGCCGACATCGAGGTGTATTGTCAGACACATCGGCTCGATTACGCGTTCGTCGACGCCGGCCGCGCGTTGCGCGACTTCGGCCTCGTCGCAATGGACATGGACTCGACGCTGATTACGATCGAATGCATCGACGAAATCGCCGACTTCTGCGGGCTCAAGGCCGAGGTCGCGGCCATTACCGAGGCATCGATGCGCGGCGAGATCAAGGACTTCAACGAAAGCCTGACACGCCGCGTCGCTCTGCTGAAAGGGCTCGACGCGAGCGCGCTCGAACGTGTTTACGAGGAGCGGCTGCAACTGTCGCCGGGCGCCGAAACGATGCTTGCCGGCGCGAAGCAGGCCGGTCTGAAAACGCTGCTCGTCTCGGGCGGCTTCACGTTCTTCACCGAAAAACTCAAGGCACGCCTCGGCCTCGATTTCACGCGCGCGAACACGCTGGAAATCGTCGACGGCAAGCTGACCGGCAAGGTGCTCGGCGAGATCGTCAATGCCGACGTCAAGGCGCGCACGCTGCGCGAGACCTGCGCGACGCTCGGCATCGAACCGTCCCGCGCGATTGCGATGGGCGACGGCTCGAACGACCTGAAGATGATGGCCGAAGCGGGACTCTCCGTTGCGTTCCGCGCGAAGCCGGTGGTGCGCGAAGCCGCGAGCGTGTCGTTCAATTGGGTTGGGCTGGATGGCTTGCTGCGGCTGTTTTGAGGCGGATGCGTTGAGGCTGTGTTTGGGGTTGCATTGCGGTTGCATTGCGGTTGCGGTAGCGCGTCGGGACACCAGCCACCGCGCTAACAAGCCGGGCAGGCCACAGGGTTATCTGCTGAAGGTGCCGGGCAGGAACGCCACAAACATGACGATGGAAATCAGGATGCTGACGATCAGCCCTCCTTTTACGATGCGCTCATGATTTTTGTCCGATCCCAAGGACAAGATAAATTGCTTCATCAGTTCCTCCACAAGAAGGAATCAGTATAAACGCTGCACTATCTAAAAAAAGTGATTCAGGTGCATGTGCAGGAATGCGAATAGAAGGGCCACCAGCCAGGTCATGGCAATCGATGCGCCTATCGCGACACGCGAGAATGCGCCATCCGCATGCTCCCTCTGCGCGTGACCCTTCGTTGTGCCCGAACCGTCGTGCCACGCCTTGAGCAAGCTCGACGTCACAACCATGGAACCCACGAACGCCAGCCCGCAAAACCCGACAATCCCGAGCGCAAGCAGCGACGTTTCCCGACTGCCCTGCTCCAATGCCGCCACCGCCTCGTAGATCGCGGCGGCACACAATCCAATCGCACACCAGAACAGTTGCCCGTCCTTCACCGACGCCGCAATCAATCGCCACGAAACGCGCCAGCCATACGCGGGCGCGACGAGCGCAAGCGTGAAGAGCGGGCCCGCAATCGGCACGGCAAGATTCAGCAACATCCAGAAGAAAAGATTCATCGAACCTCACGCGCGCCGCAATCGTTGATCGGAATGCACATCATCGTAGCGGCGCCGCAAGGCGTCGGCCATTCGGCCGAATGGTCAGGCTTGCTGTCCCGTTCGAGCGAGTCTGCGCCAATAAAAAAACCCGCCGGGAAAGATATCCCGGCGGGTTTCTCAAGCGTAGCCGCGGCGAATCAATCCCTGGCGCGTCAAGCCAGCGCAGCAAGACTCTGTTCGATGTCCGCGCGCAAATCCGCTTCTTCCTCGAGGCCGATATAGAAGCGCACCAGCGTGCCGCGATGCGGCCATTGCGCCGCCGTGCGCATCGACACGATGTCGTACGGCATCGCGAGACTATGTGCGCCGCCCCAGCTCCAGCCGAGCGAAAAGAGTTCGAGCGACTCGCAGAACGTGTCGATCCGCGCCGCGCTGTAGCGTTCGTCGAACACGACCGAGAACAGGCCGCCCGCGCCCGTGAAATCGCGCTTGAACGCCTCGTGCCCCGGACAATCGGCGAACGCGGGATGCAGCACCGCGGCAATTTCCGGCCGGCTCCTCAGCCACGTGGCAATCGCGAGCGCCGCGCGGTCATGCTGCGCGAAACGCAGTTGCATGCTCGGCAGGCTGCGCAGAATCAGCGAGCAGTCGTCGGACGAAACGCCGATGCCCATGCGCATGCGCGCCGCCTTCAGCTTCAGATGCAGTTCGCGCTCGCGTGTGATCGTCGCGCCCATCAGCACGTCGCCGCCGCCCGACTGGTACTTCGTCAGCGCCTGCACCGAGATGTCGACGCCGTGATCGAACGGCCGGAAGGCGAGCCCCGCGGACCACGTGTTGTCGATCGCGGTGACGACGTTGCGCGCGCGCGCCGCCGCCGTGATGGCCGGCACGTCGGGCACTTCCATCGTCACCGAGCCGGGCGCCTCGATCCAGATCAGGCGCGTGTTCGGCTGGATCAGACCGGCAATGCCCGCGCCGATCAGCGGATCGTAGTAGCGCGCCGTCACGCCGAAATCGCGCGCGAGCCAGTCGCCGTGATCGCGGTTCGGCGAATAGACGTTGTCGGGAATCAGCACGTCGTCGCCGGCCTTCAAGAGACCGAAGTACACGTTCGAAATCGACGACAACCCCGACGGCTGCAACAGCGCATGATTGCCACCCTCGATCGCGGCGAGCCGCTGCGCGAGCGCGATCTGCGTCGGCGTCGCGTGCAGGCCGTAGCGCCATTGCTCGTCGTTTTTCCAGTCGAGCGCGCGCATCGTCGCGAGATCGGGAAACACCACCGTCGACGCTCGCGTGACCGGCGTCGAGAACGACTCGAAGCCCGGCGTGATACGGTCCTCGGCGCGCACCGTGCGGGTTTGCAGACCGCGTTTGAGTTTGGATTGGGTCATGGTGAAGTTCGGTGAGAAAACGGGGAATGCCGGGCCAATGCGACGGCCGCGCCGTTGCGTGCGGTGCGTCGGCTACGCGAGCCCGGACACGCCAAGCGGCTCGCGTCGGACGCGCGATGCGAGCCGCGTGCGCGGGGTGAGCGGCCGAGGCGGCCCGAGCAGCCTACGCGACATAGGCTGCCTATACCGCACACGTCCGGCAACAGGGCCAACGGCAACATCAATCGCCGGTTTGCAGGTTGCTGACGCCGCCGACCGCATGACCACCCGCAGCCGGCGCGGGCGCACCGTTCGCCGCAGGCTGCGGCACGGTAGCCGGCTTCGGCGCGGCCGCATTGGCTACACCCGCCCCCGCCACCGGCACCGCCTGCCCCGCCGCCAGCGGCTTCAGATCGAACGGCTGCGGATCGGAATCGTCGACATTCATGCGCTCGCCTTCGAGCGCCCCATCCGCGCCGAACTTGCCGACCCAGTTGCCGGTGATATGCGTGCCGTCGTTCGACTCCTCGACTTCGAGCGTGTCATCGGTGCGGTCGCCGGCGATCAGGATCACCTCGCCGGTATCGCCGTACTGATACTCGCCGTGCACGCCGGACGGATCGTCGGTCTTCGGGCCGAGCCGCAGCACGATCGGACGCTTGCCGAGCGTGCCGGCATAACGCGGAAACTTCGCGAACTCCGGGCTCGGTTTGAGCGGCAACGAGATCGGCGGCGGCGCCGCCAGTGCCTTGACCGCATCGCTCTCGGCCCATGCCTGCGACGGCATCCACAGCACCGTGCCCGCACACAGCAGCGCGGCCACTGCCGCGATCACCCTCGCGCGTTGCCGCGGCGCGCGTCTTGCCGTGCGCGCCGCGCTATCCCTCGACATGCTCGCTGGCGAGCCCTGCGTCGCTTTCGATTCCCGCATCCTTTTCATCCTTGTTGCCTGATCCTGCTTCCTACCCTGCCGGCGACGGCGTGCCGCGCGACCTCAGAGACGCTCGAAGATCGCCGCGATCCCCTGCCCGCCGCCGATGCACATCGTGACGAGCGCATAGCGCCCGCCGATACGCTGCAACTCATACAACGCCTTGACGGTAATCAACGCGCCGGTCGCGCCGATCGGATGGCCGAGCGAAATGCCCGAGCCGTTCGGATTGACCCTGGCCGGATCGAGTCCGAGCTCCTTGCTGACCGCGCAGGCCTGCGCGGCGAACGCCTCGTTGGCCTCGATCACGTCGAGATCGGCGACGGTAAGGCCCGCGCGTTCGAGCGCCTTGCGGCTCGCCGGCACCGGCCCGATGCCCATATACGCCGGATCGACGCCCGCATGCGCATACGACACCAGCCGCGCCAGCGGCTTCACGCCGCGCTTCTCGGCGATGCCACGCTCCATCAGCACGACGGCGGCCGCCGCGTCGTTGATGCCCGACGCGTTGCCGGCCGTCACCGTGCCGTTTTCCTTTGCGAACACCGGCTTCAGCTTCGTGAAGTCTTCCGCCGATGCGTTCATCCGCGTGTGCTCGTCGGTGTCGAACACGACGTCGCCCTTCCTCGAGGGAATCGTGATCGGCAGGATCTGTTCCCTGAAGTAGCCGTTCGTGATCGCGTGCGCCGCGCGGCGGTGCGATTCGAGCGCAAGCGCGTCCTGCGCGTCGCGCGAGATGTCGTACCGGCGCGCGACGTTCTCGGCCGTCACGCCCATATGGATCGACTGGAACGGATCGTTGAGCGCGCCGACCATCATGTCGACGAGGCGCGCGTCGCCCATGCGCTGCCCGAAGCGCGCGGCCGGCATCGAGTACGGCGCGCGGCTCATGTTCTCCGCGCCGCCGCCGATCGCGATGTCGGCGTCGCCGAGCAGCACGCTTTGCGCGGCCGAGACGATCGCCTGCAGGCCCGAGCCGCACAGGCGGTTCACGGTCAGCGCGGGCGTATGCTGCGCGACGCCGCCGTTGAGCGCCGCGACGCGCGCGAGATACATGTCCTTCGCCTCGGTGTGCACGACATTGCCGAACACGACGTGCCCCACTTCGTCGCCCGACACGCTCGCACGTTCAAGCACCTCGCGCACGACGCGCGCGCCGAGATCGGTCGGCGCAAAGTCCTTGAGGCTGCCGCCGAACGCGCCGATTGCCGTGCGCACGCCGCTTACCACCACTACGTCCCGTTGCATCGCTCGCTCCTGTTCCGGTCTCTTCGAATGATTCTGCTGCCTCGCTTGTCGCCTCGCTTACTGCCTCGCTTGCGGCATCAGGTGCCGCCTGCCGCGCGACGCCGCACATGGCGCTCGCGGCCCCCCCGCGGCTTCGTGATGCTCAACCCGCCAGCAGCTTCTCCACCGCCTCACGCGACGGAATCGGCGCGACCGCGCCATAACCTTGCGTCGACAACGCCGCGGCGACGTTCGCATAACGCGCGGCGGCAAACGCATCGTCGCCGGCGACAATGCGCGCGATGAACGCGCCGCCGAAGCAGTCGCCCGCGCCGGTCGCATCGACCGCATTGACGACGTGCCCCGGCACGACGCGCCGCTCGTTCGGCGTCGCGATATACGAGCCGTCCTTGCCGAGCTTCAGCGCAACGACGCGTGGCCCGTGCGACAACAGGAAATCGACGATCTCGTCGCGGCCCGTCAGGCCCGTGAGTTCGGTCACGTCGTCCCAGCTCGGCAGACAGATGTCGGTCTGACGGATCGCCTCGAGCATCACCGCGCGCGCCCGCGCGAGCGGCCACAGCTTCAGGCGCAGATTCGTGTCGAAGCTCACGCGCGCACCGTTCGCGCGCGCATATGCGATCGCCTCGAGCGCGGCATCGCAGGCGCTCACGCTGATCGCGAGACTGATGCCGGACAGATGCACGACCTTGGCCGCCGCAAGCGCCTCGCGCGGCAGATCGGCCGGCGCATAGCGGCTCGCCGCCGAGCCCGCGCGCAGATAGTCGAATGCGTGGCCGTTCGGACCGTGGGACACGAAATAGACGCCGGTCGGCGCCTGCGGATCGACGCGCACGAACGCGGTGTCGACCTGCTCGCGCTGCCACAGATCGACGAGCAGGCGCCCGAAGTGATCGGCACCGACCGCCGACACGAAGCCGGTCTTCGCGCCCTGGCGCGACGCCGCGATGCAGAAGTTCGAGGTGTCGCCGCCGAAGCCTTGCAGATAGTTCGGCTGATCCTTCGCCGACTGGTTGAATTCGATCATCGCCTCGCCGAGCGCGAGGATCTCCGGTGTCCGATTTGCCGCCATGTTTGCCGTCATCGCTCAGACCTCGCCCCACAGATCGTGACCGTCGGCGCCGGTGATCTTCACCGAGACGAAATCGCCGACCTTGTAGCGCTTCGACGCCTTGGTGGTCGGCGCGATATAGACGACGCCGTCGATTTCCGGCGCATCCGCCGCGGTACGGCCGATGCCGCCGTCGGCGTTGATTTCGTCGACGAGCACCTTCAGCGTCTTGCCGACCTTCTTCGCGATGCGTTTGGCCGACACCTGCTCGGCCACTTCCATGAAGCGCGCGCGGCGCTCCTCGCGCACTTCGTCGGGCAGTGCGCCGTCGAGTTCGTTGGCGCTCGCGCCTTCGACCGGCGAGTAAGCAAAGCAGCCCACGCGATCGAGTTCCGCCTCGCGGATGAAATCGAGCAGCGTCTCGAACTGCGCCTCGGTCTCGCCGGGGAAGCCCGCGATAAACGTGCTGCGGATCGTCAGGTCCGAGCAGATTTCGCGCCATGCCTTGACGCGCTCCATGACCTTCTCGGCATTGGCCGGACGCTTCATGCGCTTCAACACTTCGGGATGCGCGTGCTGGAACGGCACGTCGAGATACGGCAGCACGTGGCCCTTGTACGGACCTTCGGCCATCATCGGAATCACTTCGTCGACGCTCGGGTACGGATACACGTAATGCAGACGCACCCATGCGCCGTATTGCGCGGCGAGTTCGCCGAGCGCGCCGACGAGGTCGGTCATGCGCGTCTTGATCGGCTTGCCGTTCCAGAAGCCGGTGCGATATTTGACGTCGACGCCATAGGCGCTCGTGTCCTGCGAGATGACGAGCAGTTCCTTGACGCCGGACTTGAACAGGTTTTCCGCTTCGAGCATGACCTCGGCGACCGGGCGCGACACGAGATCGCCGCGCATCGACGGGATGATGCAGAACGTGCAGCGGTGATTGCAGCCCTCGGAAATCTTCAGGTAGGCGTAGTGGCGCGGCGTGAGCTTGACGCCCGCGGCCGGCACGAGATCGACGAACGGATCGTGCGGCTTCGGCAGATGGTTGTGGACCGCCTGCATCACTTCGCCGACCGCGTGCGGACCGGTCACGGCCAGCACCTTCGGATGCACTTCCTCGATCAGCCCCGAGCCGCTCGCGCTCTTTTTCGCGCCGAGGCAGCCGGTCACGATGACCTTGCCGTTTTCGCTAAGCGCTTCGCCGATCGCGTCGAGGCTTTCCTGCACGGCTTCGTCGATAAAGCCGCAGGTGTTGACGACCACGAGGTCCGCGCCGTCGTAGGTGCCGGAGATTTCATAACCTTCGGCGCGCAGCTGGGTGATGATCTGCTCGGAATCGACGAGGGCTTTGGGGCACCCGAGGGATACGAAGCCGACGCGAGGCGGCTCGGACGGGTTGACGCTGTGCAGCTTGGACATGTGAGGGGAATCTTGGAATGGCAGCAAAGACGAGAGTTTACAGCTATTTGTGGTTCCCCGATCCAAAAACAGGTGGCTGACAACAGGCAGCCGCGCCGCTCGAACCTGCGGCGCGTGACACGGCGAAGCACGGCTACGTACGGGCCGATTCGTCCGCGATCGATCTTCGGTGGTTTCTGCCGGCTTTCGTTGACGGTTGTCCACGATGTTGCGAGATGCTCTCACTCGCGGCATGGTGTGTTCCTGCGGCTGCCGGCGGGTATTGCGGCGTGCGCAGTGGTTTCAGGGATTCATTCTTTTGTCATACGTGATTCGACGCCATGATAGGTTTGCCCGCTGATCTGACGCGGACATGGAAGGCGGATGGCGATCGAATTCAAGGTTGGAACTCATCGGAGCTGCACGCTAAAAGGAATGTAGCGATGCCGATAAAAAAGCAGATGCCGCCCCGTGGTGTGGTCATTACTTATGACGAAGCGAATAAATCAATCTGCATCTCGACGGTCCCCAAGGATGCTGCGATCAAGCTGACAAACCAGGAACTCGTTGTGCCGATGTCGATTACCGATCAAGGCAATCAACTGGATGACGAATTCGCGCGCACGCTCGGCCTTGCAAGTCTCCTGCTACTCGCGCTGGGGCAACCGTCTTTATCGCCGCTTACTACTGCCACGCAAAACACACAACCGCCCCCCACCGACAATTAACCGGCTTAAAGATCGTGAGGTACTCCGTCGTCGTCCCGATGCTGCGCTGCGCGAAAGATCGAGCGTACTTCGGCGCGCTGCGTCCAGGCAGTTCGCAACGAATGCAAGGCGTGATCGATGACGCACCGGCACGCACAGTCGGGATGCGAATCCCACCGGCAAAGCCAGGCACACACGTATCCACCCACCCATAAAGACACGTACAAGCTCGCCGGCCCAGCAATCATCGAGATTCCGAAACGCAGCCACTAAAGTGTGATGGCAGTCGCGCCCAGACCAGTCGGCAGTCAACTCCCCGTCACACGCAACCATCAACCGTTTCGTATCCGGACGCCATCACCGCGCCCTCACACGCCAACGCCTGCCCGATCACCGCAAAAATCTCGCGGGAATCCTGCATGCGCCGGATCGTCTCGTGCAATTCGGCGGCTTGCGGCCAGGTGCGCCGCAGATAGCTGAGCCATTGCTTGACGCGGCCATGCTCGTGGCGCAACGTGCCGCGCGCCTGCAGCTTCGTCAGATAGCCGGCCATGGAGCGCAGCACGTCGCACCACTCGCCAGCCGACGGGGACGGGTCCATCAATCCGCGAATCCGTCGCGCGAGGAACGGGTCCGATACGGCGCCGCGTCCGATCATCACGTCCGCACAACCGCTCACGGCACGGCAACGCGCCCAGTCCGCGACGCTCCAGACGTCGCCGTTCGCGATGACGGGCACGTCGACGGCATCATCGATACGCGCGATCCACTCCCAGTGCGCGGGCGGCCGGTAGCCATCGTCGCGCGTGCGCGCATGCACGACCAGCGACGCCGCGCCGCCTTCCGCGAGCGCCTGCGCGCAATCGATCGCCCGCGACGTATCGGAGACGCCAAGGCGCATTTTCGCGGTCACCGCGATCCCGGCCGGCACTGCCGCGCGCACCGCCGACACGATCCCGTTCAATTGCTTCGGGTCCGCGAGCAGCATCGCGCCGCCGCCATGCCGATTGACGACCTTGGCGGGACAGCCGAAGTTCAGATCGATGCCATAGGGCGACAACGTGGCCGCGTGCGCGGCATTGCGCGCCATCCATTCCGGATCGCTGCCGAGCAACTGGATCACCATCGGCGTACCGCTCGCGGTCACGCTCGCATGCAGGATTTCGGGCGCCTCGCGCTCGTAGATGCGCGTGGGCAACAACGTGCCCGTCACGCGGATAAATTCGGACACGCAGCCGTCGAATCCGCCGGTGCCGGTCAGCACGTCGCGTAGCACGTAGTCCGCCAGCCCTTCCATCGGCGCAAGAAACAGCCGGCTCATCGCAGCGCCTCGATGAACTCCCGCGCAACGGCGGCTAAAGCAAAGCGATGCGGCCTGGGTGCAGGCATTGAGACAATAAGGGAAACGATCTGAAACACGGGGCGGGTCCGGCAAAAAGCGATGGCAACGGTGAGGACGTCGGTCGCGCCGGAGAATGACTCATCAAACCAGAAGGAATGGCGCGAAACTCAAGACGCGAGCGAACCGGGCGACGGGAACAGCGGAACGTCGAACCGCGGGCGACGATGCACAAACAGGGCACACGAACGACCGCACAAGCAGCATGCAAGCATGCGCACGGCATGCCCGGCTCCGCCGGCGGAAATAATCCAGGTGATTAATCCGCGTGACTCCACGTGCACGCGAACCCGCTATTGTACCGTGCTGCCCACCGCGCACTTCCACGCAACGGGTAAGGCTCGCAAGGACGCCGACGTCGGGGCTGGCCGATCCGACATCAGGCCCATCCCGCTCATCCGGCACGCCGTCCGCCGACACGCACGGCGCCGCGCAACCGACCCACCGCCCACCCCCGCCGATACGCTCAATGCCGCGAGGCACCCCACGCAAGCGGACCTGCCCAGCATCCCACGGCGGCTCCCCGAGCCCCGGCAATGGCGCAGCGTCGCTTACGCCGCGAGTCGCCATTACTTCGTCGCTATTACTTCTTCTCCGGCTCCGGATTGTCCTGCGACGCAGCAGGCGCATTGCTCGCGTTGACCCCGCTACCGGGCGTGAACGGGAAGGTAGCGAACATCGTTTTTGCCTGGTTTTGCATCTGCTCCTGCATCTGCACGAACATGTTCTTCGATTGCTCGATATAGCTGGTCATCATGCCCTGCATCATCGGTGCCTGCATGTTCATGAACTGCGACCAGACTTCGGGGTTCATCGCCTTGCCTTCATAGAGATTCTTCGACTGGTCGGCGAGCTTCGCCTGAATGTCGATGAAGGCCTGGATGTTCTTTTCCAGGTACGTGCCCATCATGCCCTGCATCGCATGACCATAGAAACGGATGATCTGCGAGAGCATCGACGACGAGAACATCGGCAAGCCGCCGCTCTCCTCTTCGAGAATGATCTGCAACAGGATGGCTCGCGTCAGGTCCTCGTTGCTTTTGGCATCGATAACCTTGAAATCCTCCTGATCGAGCACGAGCTGTTTCACATCGGTCAGCGTGATGTAGGTACTCGTCTCGGTATCGTAAAGCCGACGATTCGGATATTTCTTTATCAGTCGTTCGGCCGTTTTCTTTGTAGTAGTAGTCATGTAGCGCCTTTTAAGCTCGAGTTAAACGCGGAAACGGCGTTCCACCAGTGCAATCGGATCATTGCACAGGTGGAACGCCGGCGGAACCCTCTGAGCCGAAGCGCGCCGCCTTGTGAGCGGCGCGCCGGGGGCTCAACCCATATGCAAGCCGCCGTTGAGCGAAAAATCGGCGCCCGTGGAGAAACCCGACTCTTCCGACGCGAGCCACGCCACGATCGAGCCGATTTCGTCCGGCTGGCCGAGACGGCGCACCGGGATCGTCGCCACGATCTTTTCGAGCACGTCGGGGCGGATCGCCTTGACCATGTCGGTGCCGATATAGCCCGGCGACACGGTGTTGACCGTCACGCCCTTGGTCGCCACTTCCTGCGCGAGCGACATCGTGAAGCCGTGAATACCGGCCTTCGCCGTCGAATAATTGGTC
The DNA here is from genome assembly GCF_017104985.1 of Paraburkholderia sp. Ac-20342. Classification (NCBI taxonomy): domain Bacteria; kingdom Pseudomonadati; phylum Pseudomonadota; class Betaproteobacteria; order Burkholderiales; family Burkholderiaceae; genus Paraburkholderia; species Paraburkholderia sp. Ac-20342. The sequence goes on from NZ_JAAGPQ010000044.1 coordinate 61,490, forward strand.
TGGCCGAACTGGCCCTTCTGGCCGTTCACCGACGAAATGTTGATCACGCGGCCAAAGCCACGCTCGACCATGCCGTCGATCACCTGCTTGGTGACGTTGAAAAGGCTCGTCAGGTTGGTGTCGATCACCGCCGTCCAGTCTTCGTGCGTCATCTTGCGGAACACGACGTCGCGCGTGATACCGGCATTGTTGACCAGCACGTCGATCTCGCCGACCTCGGCCTTGACCTTGTCGAACGCGGCCTTGGTCGATTCCCAGTCGCCGACGTTGCCTTCGGAGGCGACGAAATCGAAACCGAGCGCCTTCTGCTCATCGAGCCACTTCGCGCGGCGCGGCGAATTCGGGCCGCAGCCCGCGATCACCTTGAAACCTTCCTTGTGCAGACGCTGGCAGATGCTCGTGCCAATGCCGCCCATGCCGCCCGTTACATACGCAATTCGCTGTGTCATAAACCCTACTCCGTTATCGTTTTCGAGGTGCCGACCGGCAACCTCCTGTCTCGCCTGATGCTGGTTCTCCGCTGCGGCCGGGCGACCAGCCGGCAACGCGCACTACCGGCGCGAGCCACGTGCTGGGATACGCCGCGCAGGACCGGCGCGGCGTATCCCAGCCATACCTTACACGCGCTCGACAGCCAGCGCGACACCCATGCCGCCGCCGATGCACAGCGACGCCAAACCCTTCTTCGCATCGCGCTTCTGCATTTCGTGCAGCAGCGTGACGAGAATCCGGCAGCCGGACGCGCCGATCGGATGGCCGATCGCGATTGCCCCGCCGTTCACGTTGATCTTCGAGGTGTCCCAGCCCATCTGCTTGTGCACCGCGAGCGCCTGCGCGGCGAACGCTTCGTTGATTTCCATCAGGTCCAGATCGGCCGGCGTCCAGCCCGCGCGCTCGAGACAACGGCGCGATGCCGGCACCGGGCCCATGCCCATCACCTTCGGATCGATACCGGCGTTCGCATACGCCTTGATGCGCGCGAGCGGCGTGAGACCGAGCGCTTCGGCCTTCTTCAGCGACATCACGAGCACCGCGGCCGCGCCGTCGTTCAGACCCGACGCGTTCGCCGCCGTGACCGTGCCTTCCTTCGAGAAGGCCGGCTTCAGACCCGCGAGCGATTCGGCCGTCACGCCGTGGCGCACGAATTCGTCGGTGGCGAAGCGCAGCGGCTCGCCCTTGCGCTGCGGAATCTCGACCGGCACGATTTCATCGTTGAAGCGCCCGGCCTTCTGCGCGGCTTCCGCCTTGTTCTGCGACAGCGCCGCGAACGCGTCCTGCTCTTCGCGCGTGATGCCGTATTCCTTCGCGACGTTTTCCGCCGTCACGCCCATGTGGTACTGGTTGTAGACGTCCCACAGGCCATCGACGATCATCGAGTCGATCAGCTTCGCATCGCCCATGCGGAAGCCGTCGCGCGAACCCGGCAGCACGTGCGGCGCGGCGCTCATGTTCTCCTGGCCGCCCGCGACCACGATGTCCGCGTCGCCCGCGATGATCGCGTTGGCCGCCAGCATCACAGCCTTCAGGCCCGAGCCGCACACCTTGTTGATCGTCATGCCCGGCACCGACGACGGCAAGCCCGCCTTGATGACCGATTGACGCGCGGGGTTCTGGCCCGAGCCCGCCGTCAGCACCTGGCCGAGAATCACTTCGCTCACCTGGTCCGGCTTCACGCCAGCCCGTTCGAGGACGGCACGCACCGCCAACGCGCCGAGTTCAGGCGCGGCAACCTTGGCCAGCGACCCACCAAACTTGCCCACTGCAGTACGAGCGGCCGATACGATCACAACATCAGTCATTTCCATATCCTCCGGGCACCTCGGCAAACTGCGCCGCAGCCCGTTACGTTAAAAAATTCCGTTGCTCTTACGCCTTAACCAGACGCTCATTGACCAGCCACACCCACACACCGCACGACCGCGCGCCGTGTTCGACATCACGGCGCGTCGGACCTATTCCCGTTGCCGCACGTAGCGGCCGGGCGCCGGCTCGATCACCGGGAACTCGTCGGAGCCGGCCGAGGCGCGCGGCTTCACCTTCCGGCCGCCGTGCTGATCGAGCCATGCGGTCCATTCGGGCCACCAGCTGCCGGGCACTTCGGTCGCGGCGTCGAACCACTCGTTGGCGGTTTCCGGCAGCGTCTTCTCTTCGGTTTCGAGGCGCCAGAAGCTGCGCTTTTTCTTCGCGGGCGGATTGATCACGCCAGCGATGTGGCCCGACGCGCCGAGCACGAACTTCAGCGGCCCGGACAGCAGCGGCACCGACGCATAGGCGGTTTGCCACGGCACGATATGGTCTTCGCGCGAACCGTAGATGAAGGTCGGCACGTCGATTTTCGACAGATCGACCGGCTCGCCGCAGGTGGTCAACGCGCCGGGCTCGCGCAGCTTGTTCTCGAGGTACGTGTTGCGCAGATACCAGCAGTACATCGGCCCCGGCAGACTGGTCGAGTCGCTGTTCCAGTACAGCAGGTCGAACGGCACCGGCGTGCGGCCCTTCAGGTAGTTGTCGACCACGTAGTTCCACACGAGGTCGTTCGGGCGCAGGAACGAGAACGTGTTGGCGAACTCGATGCCGCGCATCAGTCCCGGCGGCGCACCGTTCTTGCCGCCGATGGTCTGTTCACGCATCTGCACGTGCGCCTCGTCGACGAACACGTCGAGCACGCCCGTGTCGGAGAAGTCGAGCATCGCGGTGAGCAGCGTCAGCGAGGCGGCCGGATGTTCGCCGCGCGCCGCGGCCACCGCGAGCGCGGTGGCGAGCATCGTGCCGCCGACGCAGAAGCCGAGCGTGTTGATCTGCTCGCGGCCGCTGATCTTGCGCACGGTCTCGATCGCGGCCAGCACGCCCTCGCCGATGTAGTCGTCCCACGACTTGTTGGCGACCGATTGATCCGCGTTGCGCCACGAAATCAGGAACACCTGGTGGCCCGATTCGAGCCCGTGCGCGACGAGCGAGTTTTCAGGCTGCAGGTCGAGAATGTAGAACTTGTTGATACAGGGCGGCACGATCAGGAGCGGCCGCTCGCGCACGGTCGGCGTGCGCGGCTTGTACTGGATCAGCTGCAGCAGATCGTTCTCGAACACGACCGAGCCTTCGGTGTTCGCAAGGTTCTCGCCCACGGCGAAACGCGATTCGTCGGTTTGGGAAATCTTGCCGCGCTGCATGTCGCCGAGCAGGTTCATCACGCCCTGGCGCAGGCTCTCACCCTTGCTGTCGAGCAGCGTTTTCTGCGCTTCGGGATTCAGCGCGAAGAAGTTGCTCGGCGAAGCGGCCGCGGTCCACTGCTGGACCGCGAAGCGGATGCGCTCGCGCATCTTCGGCTCGGTGTCGAGCGCGTCGGCCATTTCCTGCAGATAGCGCGCGTTCAGCAGATACCACGCGGCGGTAAACGCATAGGCCGGCGTCTCGCTCCATGCGTCCGCGCTAAAGCGCCGGTCCTTGAGTTCGGGCGCCTTGCTGGACGACGTGGTGGCCTGCTGGATCAGCTCCATCGCCTCGCGCGAATAGTCGGCTTGCAGCTTCTGCAAGCGCTCCGGTGGAATCGCGGCGGGAGGAAGGTTCAGCGCCGGAAACGGCGGCAGCGACGGCATCGCGCCCGCGGCCAGCTTGCTGAAGTCGGGCATGCCCGGAAACGACGGCATCGGCGGGAAACCCATCTGCGTGACGTTGGGCATCTGCACGGGAGGAACCTGGAATGGCGCACCGCCGGGCGGCACGCCGAACGAACGCCACGCGTTCATCCAGGCATCGAAAAACTGCTGCATGCCTGCGGCTGGCGATGCACCGCTCGTACCGGCCTGCTGCGTTTGCTCCTTCGAGGAGTCCGTGCTGTGGGAATCTGAGGAATGAGAGGCAGCCATACCTGCTTTTGACCGGTAAGTCCTTGCGGACGGGTTGAGAGGCAGGTTCGTGCGCGCATGGCGATTGCTCGCGAATCCGTCACGCCCTGTCCCATATACGACGAGGAGCTTGGGAGGAACATTCTTGCTCCCCATCACAAGGCATGTCAATGCTTGTTCCCGATTTTGCCGCAGTGCGATACTTTTTTAATTATCGTTTTCCCTGTGTGACAAATCACGCTTTGACGAGCCGCCGGGCGGCGTTGCGACGAATCGAAAAAACACCCGCGACGCATGGCTTTTCAAGGCGCTCGAGACCTGCGACCGCGGACATTTCCCGCCGGCGATTTACGCTGCCGCCCGACCTTCCGGCAGCGCAGCAAAATGGCCCGGCGTCCCGAGCGGATAGCGTTCGCGCCCGCGTCCGCACGAGGTCTGCCGCATGGCGCGCGGCTTCATGCCGGCATGGACCTCACGCATGAATGGCTTAACGATTGCCCAATGCGATTGCCCAATGATTGCTTGATCGCCAAACGTCTGACGAGACGCCGCGCGCACGTCGCGCCTCGACACGCGGCGCATGCGTCAGTCGGCGAGGCCTTGCGCGTGAGCGTCGAGCCAGATCAGCGCGGCCATGCGGCCGGTTTCGCGATCGCGGCGATACGAATAGAAACGTTCGCGTTGCGTGACCGTGCAGAGATCGCCGCCGCTGATATGCGTGACGCCGAGGCCTTGCAGACGCAGGCGCGCGAGTGCCGGCAGATCGGCGAGATATTTGCCGGGGTTCGCCGGATGCGCGACGAACGCATGCGCGGTGGCGTCGCGCTGCGCGCCCTCGACGCCATCCATGAACGCGTCGCGCACGTCGGGGCCGACTTCGAATGCGGCCGGCCCGATCGACGGCCCGAGGTACGCATGCAGCGCGCCCGCTTCCACGCCCGCGAGCGCCGCGACGCGCTGCGCGGTCTGCTCGACGATGCCGGCCGCGAGGCCGCGCCAGCCCGCATGCGCG
>NZ_JAAGPQ010000045.1:0-65915 GCF_017104985.1 Paraburkholderia sp. Ac-20342
GGTTTCGGCGCCGTCGCCGGCCAGCCAGGCGGAACTCGCGCGCTCGCTCGACAGCGTGATCGCGACGCTCGACAACGGCCGTCAGCGTGCCGCGCTGGTCGCCCAGTTGAAGAGTCTGCGCGACGCCTCGCGCAGCGTCGCGCAAACCGCCGGCCCCGCCGCGGCCGCGCAGCCGAGTCCGGGTCTGCTCGGCGCGATCGCTTCGGGCATCGCGTCGTTCGAATCCGACGTGCGCCAGGGGCGCACGCCCGCGCGTTACTGGAGCGGACGCATCAACGCGGCGGCCAACGAGCTCTACACGATCGTCTCGGGCCAGGGGCGCGAGAGCCTCGGCCATATCCTGCTGTCGATGCTCGGGATGCTGGCCGGCTGGGGCGCGTGCGCCGGGCTGCTGATCTATCTGCAACACCGGTTCCGGCGGCGCTTTCGCATCGACGTTCGACTACGGCCGAATCCGACCACCCGCGAATTGCTGATCTTCGCGCTGCGCCGCGTCGGTCCGTGGATCATCGCGTTCCTCGCGGCGCTCCTGTTCGTACGCGCGATGCCCGATGCGCTCGGCCGCACGCTCGGCATGGTGGTCGCCTATGCGATCGTCACGGGCGCGGTGTTTTCGGCGATCTGTCTGATCATGTTTTCGCTGTTCGGCTCGGGGCACCGGCGCGTCGCGGTGCGCCTGCTGATCGAGCAGGCGCGGCACGTACTGTTCGCGATCGGTATTTGCGGCGCGCTCGGCGACGCGGCCGTCAATTACGACGTCGCCCATCAGCTCGGCACGAACCTCGCCGCGCTGATTTCCACCGCCGCCAACATGACGGCCGCCGTGCTGACCGGCTATTTCGCGCTCGCGTTCCGGCGGCCCGTCGCGCATCTGATCCGCAACCGGCCCTATGAGCAGCGCAACGATCACAAGGCCGCGACCGACGCCTTCGAGGTGCTCGCCGCGCTCTGGCACGTGCCGGTGCTCGTGCTCGCGAGCGCGTCGATCGTCGCCACGCTCGGCGGCACGGGTTCCAGCGAGAACGTGCTGCAGATTTCGATCGTCACGGCGCTCCTGCTCGTGCTGGCGTTTTTCCTCTCGGCGATCGTGCTGCGCATGACGCGTCCGCGCAGTGCGCGCGCGCGGCGCCGCTCGCCGTATCTGACGCGGCTGCTGCGCTTTGCCGGCACGCTCGCGACGCTGTTCGTCTGGTTGTTCTGCTTCGAATCCGCGGCGCGTCTGTGGGGCGTGTCGCTGGCCGCGGTGATCGAGCGCAGCGTCGCGGCGCGCGGCATCGCGCATGCGGCGACGGCGATCGTCGCGACCGTGTTCATCGCATGGCTGCTGTGGATTCTCGTCGATACGGCGATCACCGAGGCGCTCAATCCCGGTAGTCTGCGCAACAAGGCGCGCAGCCCGAGCATGCGCGCGCGCACGATGCTGCCGCTCGTGCGCAACGTGCTGCTCGTCACGATCGCGACGATCGCGGGCATCGTGACGGCCGCCAATCTCGGCATCAACGTGACGCCGCTGCTCGCGGGCGCCGGCGTGATCGGCCTCGCGATCGGCTTCGGCGCGCAGTCGCTCGTGACCGACCTGATTACGGGGCTGTTCATCATCATCGAGGACACGGTGTCGGTCGGCGACTGGATCGACGTCGACGGCGGCCACGCGGGCACCGTCGAGCATCTGTCGATCCGCACCGTGCGGCTGCGCGACGGGCAGGGCGCGATCCACGCGATTCCGTTCTCGCAGATCAAGATCGTGAAGAACCTGTCGCGCGATTTCGCGTACGCGGTGTTCGAGGTGCGCATGTCGTTCTCGACCGACGTCGACGAGATCATGCAACTGATTCGCGAGGTCGGTGCCGAGCTGATGGCCGACTTCCGCTACCGGCGCGAGATGCTCGGGCCGATCGAGGTGTGGGGGCTCGACCGCTTCGATCCGAACTGGATGGTCGTCAAAGGGCAGATCAAGACGCGGCCGCTGCAGCAATGGAGCGTTGCGCGCGCGTTCAATCTGCGGCTCAAGCGCCGGATGGATCAGGCGGGAATCGAGATTCCGGTAGCGCAGATGCGCGTGTATACGTCGTCGAAGGATAGCGAGGGCGAGCCTTTGCGCGATGACGAGATGACGGGCTTTGTCGCGCGCGAAGGGGCCGATGAGGCCGATGAGCGCGCGCATGCGCCGCTCGCGCCGGCCCGCGACGTATCGCACGAACCGCGACCCGCGCCGCCGCCGACCGGACAGACTGCGCCGATTCCGCCGCAGATTCCCACGGCCGGCGATACGGGCGGGAATCGTTGAGGGTACGAGCTTTCGGCGGATGTGAGGGAGGGCGTGTGTTTCATGCGGACAGGCAAGCATGCCTGCCCGCCCGTGGCATGAACCTGCTATGAGGCTATAAGGCTATGAGGCGCGCGTAGCGAAGACTTTTCTCGTGATGGCTGGCTGCCTTGCTGGTTTGCCCGCTGGGCCGGCGGCTAGACCAGTGCCGCCGCATCGGCGACGCGCACGACGTCGTTCACGTGCGTGCCGAGCTGCGTGCCGGCCACGCCATAAACATGCAGCGATATAGCGGGTGCCTCGCTGCGATTGCCGAGCTGATGAATCGCACCGCGTCCGCTGCGCACGAACGACACCGCGCCGCTTGGGCGTGCCTGCATGCGCGTCGCGCTGGCGCAGTGCCGTGCGCCATCCCATTCGAAAATCGTTTCGCTGAGCGTGCCGTCGAGCACCGCGTAACCGCACCACGTGTGATGCGCATGCACGGGACTCGCCTGGCCCGGCTGCCAGACCAGCGCGGCAATCGCATAGCGTTCGCGCGGATCGGCGGCGAGCAGATGACGCCGGTAGCTCTCGGGCGAGCCCTCGCGTTGCGCCGCCGTGAGCAAGGCCGGATCGGCGGCCGCCTCGGCGAGCGCGAGGCGCATGTTGCGCGCGAAGAAGCTCGAATGCGACGGCTCGCGGAAAGTCGCGCAGGCCTCGAACATGGCGTCGAGCGTATCGCGGAGCCGTTCGAGCGGCGTGCGCTGCCGCGGGTTCGACGCGGCGGCGGATTGCCCGGCGGCGTAGGGCCGGGCCGATGCCGGCAGTGGCGCCGGGGGCTCGGAAAGGCGCTCGAAAGCGCGGGCGCGGAGGTCGTCGCTCATGGTCGTGATGCAGCGCATGCACTGCTTGTCGGCTATTTTCGGTATCGATATTTATACCGGTTTGACCGGAGAAAGAGTTTCCATATAATTCCTCCGAGGCTCTTAAAAGTAGAATAATTTCCTATCGGGAGTGCCGTATGGGTATGGATATCATCGACCGGAAACTGCTCGAATTGCTGCAGGAAGACGCAACCATGCCGATCGCGGAACTCGCGCAGCGCGTGAATCTGTCGCAGACGCCGTGCTGGAAGCGGCTGCAGCGCCTGAAGGACGCGGGCGTGATCCGCGCGCAGGTGGCGCTGTGCGACGCGCGCAAACTCGGCGTCGGCACCACGGTGTTCGTCGCGGTGCGCACGAATCAGCATACCGAGGCATGGGCCACCGCGTTCACGCAGGCGGTGCGGGACATTCCCGAGGTGGTCGAGGTTTATCGGATGAGCGGCGAGACCGATTATCTGCTGCGCGTGGTGGTGTCCGATATCGACGACTACGACCGGATCTACAAGCAACTGATTACGTCCGTGCCGCTGTACGACGTGAGTTCGAGCTTCGCGATGGAGCAGATCAAGTATTCGACGGCGCTGCCGGTGCGGCCTCATATAACGGTGTCCAATAGCTAGTAAGAGTCCGCGATCCATAAAAAGCCCCGTTGCCGGGGCTTTCATTTACTGCTTCGTGCGATAGTGCCGCCATAGCCTCATGATCGCCATATACACCACAACAGCGACGATCAATTCAATCGCCACCATGACCGGAATATAGACATCATCGGGGTCATGCAGGCCAAACCCGTTAGCGATGCTCAACCATCTCAGTGCCTGGCTCTCAGGCATCGGCCAGGGGTAGGTGTGGACATAGCGGACGGACAGAAGGAATAGCCCAATAAACAGAGCGATTTTGAAAAGCCTACGGACAAGTATTGCCATACGTGACGACCTCGATGCTTCCATATGCATGAAGCCCTGAATTGCGCACGGGGACCGCGGCGGTACGCAGAAGGGCCTGGCGGATTATTTTGAAATCGACATGGCTCGGCAGGGTAATGCAGCCGAGTGAAAGACTGCGCCCGCCTGACGGATGCAGGCGGAACTGTCCGCGCTTGACACCATTGATCCAGGTTATATCGTCAATGCTGCCATCATCGCGATACAGCGCGAACCATTCGTCATGGTGAGAGGAGCTGCCGAGGAACGTGTTCCAGGCGTCTTTTGCGCCTGCAATAGTCCTGGAGCGGATGCCGCCTGTAGGACGATCCACGATCCAGTATTTACCGGCAGGAATCGGGCCGTTATCGGGAATAGCTGTGTATCCACCCTTGTTACGGTATGCGCCGTTTCCCGAATACGCTTTAAATGTGCCAATGCCCAAAATGGTAAGTGGTGATAGAGGCTCGTTATTGACCAAAAACTTTCCCGTATAGGCCATTTTTATGCCCCCTTATTCGTGATCATTTTGAGAGTCTGTGTATTTGATATTGCCGTCAAGGTAATGCCACGTGATACGACCATACAAAGAAGATTTCCTGATATTGAGAGAAGCGTTTCAACAAAGACGCGCCTTGTTTGAGTGGCGCCTTCGCTACACTGCATCAATGGCGGAGAATCGGGAAGCGACCCAGAGCAAAGAAAAATGCAAATTGACGAGAATTAACGTCATCGCAAAAAAAGCCCGCCAGTCATGTCGGCTGCAAGCCGTGTGCAAGCTCAGTGGGCGTAGAATGCCGCCTTTCCTCACACCATCCGCGATTGCTTCGCGAACCGAGCCCGCTTCATGAACAAACCGCCGCGCAAGAAGAATCCGACCTTTGGCGTTGCCGTCTTTATCGTGGTGGCGATCCTGCTCGTGATTGCCACGCTGTTCTACAACGCGATCCACGAGAAGCACGAGTTCGACGAGAGCCAGAATGCGCAGGGGGCGTCGGCCTCGTCGCCAGCGGCCGCGTCAACCGATGCGACGAAGCCCGCGAGCGGCGCTGCGCAGTAACGTCGTGCAGTAACGCCGCACGGTAACGCCGCGGCGCGTTCACCTTCATTCGTCCGGCAGGCGGATCACGCTCGCATCCTTGCGAATCTGCGCCGACGCCGCGAGCATCTGCTTGCATTGATGCGCGAGCAGTTTCATGTCGTGCACGGCATCGGCCGTGTAGTCCGGCGATTTTTCCGTTTCGACGACCATCGCATCGAGTTCGCGGTTCATCAGCTTGATCTGCTCGCTCTGCTCGGCGGGCAGGGCAGTGCCCGCCTCGGCTTCGGTGAGGTTGTCGCGCACGAGCGAAAGGGCGCGCTGCAGAGGCTGTAGCGAGATGTCCTCGACCTGCTGCTGCTGTTGCGCGGACGTGCGCAGTAGCGGCGCGGCGGCCGTGATCTGCGAGGCGAGCACGTGGCTGCGCACGAGCAGGCCGTTCAGTTCCGGCACGAACTTTTGCGCGGACTTCGGTTCGAGCATCATGCGCTGGAATGCCTGGCCGAGATTCGCGAACGCGACGTGCACGTTCTTGCGCGCGAGCCGGTAACGGTAATCGCGATCGAGCGCGGTAGCGGCCGCAGCCGCCGCGGCCGATGCGCCATGGGCGGGCCGCGTGCCCGGGTTGCCGGCCGTGGGGGTGCCCGTGGAGGCATCGGCTGTTTTCGCTTCCGCTTTTGCTTCCGCTTGCGCGACGGGCGGTGCCGCTGTAGCGGCTCCCATGCCGACCCCGGCCTCACCCCCGACCCCCGCGCCCGCGAGCACAGGGCCGGCGAAGCCGATCCCCGGATCGGCCATGGCCATCGCCGGCGCGCGCGCGCCGGCTTCGGTCACCGTGGCGACGACTGCGGCAGCGGGCTTGCCGCTCCACCACCAGCTTGCTTCGAGATACTGCCGCGTCGCGCCGATCATCGTGTTGACGAGCTTGCCCATGAGCCGGTATTCCCAGTACGGGAACAGATGGCTCGCGGCGATCGCGATCGCGCAGCCGACCACGGTGTCGATCGCGCGCTCGCCGATGATGCGCATGCTGCCGGGCGCGAGCAGATGGAACATCAGCAGCACGTACGACGACGTGAACACCACGCTTGCCGTGTAATTGAACAGCAGCAGGCTGTAGCTCATCACCATCGACGCGAACATCACGACCATCAGGATGTGCGGCTCCTTTACGAAGACGATCAGCGCGATGCTCGCCGCGCAGCCGATCAGCGTGCCGATGATCCGCTGCCCGTTGCGCTGCTTGGTCAGCGAATAGCCGGGCTTCAGGATGATGACCGAGGTCATCACGATCCAGTAGGCGTTCGTGAGCGGCAGCAGGCGGCCGAGCCAGAAGCCGACGGCGACCGCGATCGTCACGCGCAACGCGTGGCGAAAGCTCGGCGAGGCCATCGTCAGATTCGAGAAGATCTGCCCGAACGGCACGCGGCGGCTCGATACGAAGCGGCTCAGCGCCTGGTCGATACGCAGTTCGGTTTCGGTCGGGCTCGGTTCGGTCGACAGGCTCTTGCGCATCTTGTCGATGAGCCGCGTGGCGCTCCAGATGCGCCGGAAATTCGACGACACCGCCGAATAGGCCTCGGGGTCCCGCGCCGGCAGCCCCTGCTTGCGCATCAGTTCGATTTCATACTCGATCGCGCGCAGTTCCGCCTTGACGTTCACGCGCTGGCGCGGCGCCTGGTTTTGCAGCACCGCGAGGCCGATGTCCTCGAGGTCTTCGGCTGCCTTGCGGATCAGGTCGCGGTAGAACACGAGCAGATCGGAGCCGCCGAACGTGCTGCGCACGAGCGTGTAATCGATTTGCGCGCCGACGAACAGCTCGTGCAGATCGACGGTATTGATGAACAGGTTGTAGAGCATCGCGCGGCGCGGTTCGAGCTTGCCGCGCCGGAACCTGGGCAGGTTGCGCAGCACGATGTCGCGCGCGGCGTCCTGGCGCTCGACCGCGGCGATCTGCATGGCGACGAGCTTGCGGTAGCACTCGTCGAGATCGTTGTCGAGATCGTAGAACACGGCGCGCGCGAGCAGATAGTCGGAGCATGCGAACACGCTTTCGGCGAGCGCTTGCTGCTCGATCCGATTCAGCATCCAGCGGCTCACGAAGGTCGACCAGTACGTGTACCAGAGGCCGCCGAGCAGAATCCACGAAGCGTTGACGAGCGCCTGCTGCGGCGTGAAGTGATCCTCGAGCGTCATGATCATCATGAACAGCGTCGCGAAGCTGATCTGCGGCCAGCGGTTGCCATACACGACGATCAGCGACAGCACGAACGTGAGCGGCACGACGGTGCACCACAACGCGACCGGATTGACGGTGGCGAGGCCGGTGGCGAGCGCGGACAGAAAGCCGATCACCGTGCAGGCCAGCATCTCGTTGTGCTTGTACTTGAGCGGGCCCGGCATGTCGACGACGCAGGCGCCGAGCGCGCCGGTCGCGATCGTGAAGCCGAGCTCGCGATTGTGAAACACGATCAGGCACAGGATGGCCGGTAACGACACGCCAACCGCGATGCGCAGGCCGCCATAAAAGTACTGGCTATAAAGGAATTTTCTTATTTCGACCGAATAGAAAAATGGGTTATTTCTTGAGTCGAGTTGAGCGGTTCTGGACACCTGCAAATCCTTGTCAGCAAAGGGATTTGGTATAACAATCCGGTCTAAATCAGTTCAATCTAACGCAAAGCATTGCGCCCAATGTTGGGGGTAAAACTGGGGGGTGGATTGAGGGCTCGGAGCGTACCGCAATGCGAACCATCAACCGTCTGACCGCCGCCACCATCAAGCGACTAATCAGCAACTCGCCTAAGAAAGCACGATATTACCTGGACGGCGACGGACTGAACATCCAGATTACGCCGACCGGCGCGGCAAGTTGGGTTTTGAAGTATCGACTACACAATCGGAGCCGTGAACTTGGGCTCGGCCGCTGGCTTCGGGCACCGTGGCAAGCCTCCGGTGCCCGCATCGGGACTTTGCCTGCCCTGCGCGGGCTTTTTTTCGGTCTGTTGCGCACACACGATTGTCGAACCGGGCCGCTCGCTATCCGAAGCGAAGACGGCGGCGCGAGCCGTTCGCCGTTGCGACGAACTGTTGAAGAACGTGCCGCCAGGCGTCGGCGGTCGCCAGAAAACGACTGACGCCGCCGACAGTAGTTTTTCGCGGAAGAAGGCGGCGCGCGGCCATCGTTGTATACGTTGATTTGCATGTTCTCCATCAGGGGTTAGCCCTTCAGCGGGCAAATTCGGAGTTATCTGATAGCGCGCGAGCGGCCCGCGCTCCTACGGTGAAGGTTTCACCCACGGGAGGAACCCATGAGGCACGCAATGACCTTCACCGAACGCAAGCAAATCTGCACCGCGTGGAACAATGCCGTCAACGCGCTGGCCGCGTTGCACGTGCTGGTGAAGCACGACGAAGTGAGGGAGTTTGTTGAGCAGGCTTGCGAAGGCCTGCTTGATCGGCGCGGGGTGGTGCTCACCGGCACAGGGAACCCGCTGCATAGCGGAGTCCCTGACTGATGCCAGGTGTCTGAAAATGGAGCAAATGAAACAGGAAAACGGTTGGGCGGATTGGTTGGACCAGAAAGAGTGCCAGAGTTGTCGCATTACCTATTCGATCTATTCCAACTTCCCGCCGATGCCATCATCGGCACGGGCTTATAACGTCGAGACCGGCGAGTTCTTTCCGTTTGACCGGCTGCGCTCGCTACCAACCGGTTTCGCTATGCTCGAAGCACAGGGGCTCGCATGGACGTGCAATTGTCGCGGACGCTCACGAACCCCGCCGCAGAACCTCGGCAATGCACAGCCGTTCAGCTACCAACCGGGTGCGATCAGCGACGATGTGCATGACATCGCGGCGCGCGGAGTCAGCGCAGCTGAGGAAGAGGAGTGCGATGCGATGTACGAAGCACGGATGACCTATTGCAGTGCGCTCAGCAAAATGTATGGTGGTGACATGCGCACTTATCTGGCGTGTAAGGATCAAGCCTTCCAGGACTATCAAGCGTGCAGGGGATATCGATGACTGAATATTTTGTGTCTTACTACGACCCGGAATCCGGCACTATCAAGACAGGATTTGTCGACTCGCGGCTATTCAAAAACGCACGAATAAACATGACAATGTCCCACGAGGTAGGCAAAGACCATCCGATTGATGATGAATTTGCCCGTCGCTTGGGCGGTGCGGCGCTTCTCTGGTTTGCGACGCAATACCCGGAGCTTCGTGATTTTCTCGAAGTCACAGATGGAAAGGGTAACAAGGTATCGATTTAATATTTCATTGAGGGATACAAGAATATCGATAGAGCGAGTTAAAGGCCGCTGGTGTAGGTGGCACCACCCGAGCCCGAAAAGTGCGCGGTCAACACCTGCCGCCGACCGCTCTTGCCCGGTACGGGAATCGCAAAATGCACTCACGTCTCCTCCTGAATAACCTGATCGAAGTCGATGTCGCTCGACTCCACCTCGCGGCAAATCTGGAGCGGCGTGCCGAACCCCGGGCAGATGAAATCAGCAGCAAGGCCCGAGCGGTGCACGCTGTTCGACACACCATCCACGGTGCGATTCACCGCGTCGGATCGAAAGCCCGACGAAATCAGGATCGGTTTATTGCCGAGCACCGTGCGCACGTCTTCAAGTGCAGCGGTGAGTGCGTGCAGGTTCTTCAGTTCGGTCGCGTCCGGTACGTTGCGCAGCCCGAGCCGCGCCGCACTGCCAGAAGACCGCACTTGAGAAATTCCAGTCGGTCGGTACTCGCTGCATCCACAATGTGCCCGTCATCGAGTCGCGTGCTGTGCGCTGGTCGGAGAACGAGGTGGACGCGTGGATTTACGTATCAGCCGGACGCGATGAGCGCCGATACCGAAGAACTTGCCGCGAGCACGAACGATCCGGACTACGCAGCGAAGATGCTTGGGTATGACCGCAAGACGTTCGGAAAAATCTTGCACATTTTCAAGCCAGACAATGGTTTGGGTCCAGCCGATAACGTCATCTGGCATGACAACGGTGACGTGTATTTTAAGGGTAGCTACATCGGAAATTTTCATGGCTGGGCGGACTGAGATAACTCCAATGAAAGACCACCAACTTGCGCACGCGACCTTTTACATTTCTGGAGACTCATTGGAGCCAGCTTTCTGGTCGGCGTACTTTAACGTCAAGCCAGATTTGGCGATTACCAGGGGCCAGCCGTTCATTACACCGTCGGGACGGCCGAGCCGCATTCCCGGACGCGTTGGTCTTTGGAGGATAGGCAGTGAAGTCGCCGTCCGTAGCAACTCGCTAGAGCCGCATTTGCGCTACCTCGTTGAGCGTCTTGGTCTGCCGCGTGCCGATCTTCGGCAGATACTTGTAGACAATGGCGCTCGAATGCGCTTCTTCTGCTACTGGTACAACGAAAGAGGCGACCGCGTACCTGATGTGCCCGACGATATCCGCACGATGATGGGAGCGATGGGTGGCACGGTCGAGATTGATGAACATCGATAGAGCATCGCTCGAATACACAAGCCGATCCACGCCGCCGCCATGGCCGCTGAAGCGGGCGGGCTTGGGCGAAGCCTATACGTGGTATCGGGTGCTTTGCGCGCAGGTGCATACGAGCGTGTCAAGCCTGATCGTGCGTCACGCGAGCCCGGAGCGGATGACCGAACTTACTGTCGACCGGATGACCCGCCCGTGGTCGGGACGCTGCTGATGATCGCGGTCTATCTGCTGGTGCGCGCCGGGGGCGAACTGCACCGCTTTACCGATCTGACCGAAGCCGAAGTGCAGGCGGTCGGCGAAGAAGCCAGCGGCGTGTGGGAAACCGGTCAGGCGGAAGGGGGGCGTGACCTGAAATCCGGGCCGCTGTGCCGTTCGTCAAGGTCGGTACGTGTGTCGGGAAGGGCGGGGGCACGAAGCCGTCAGGCGAATTTTAAAGAATCCGTGCGTCGGAATTTTTCAAAGAATTATATTGGGGGTTGGTGGGGGTGTTTTTTGATGAAAACCCCGTATTACAAGGGTTTCAGGCTGATATGTCGATTTCGACCGAATAGCGCATCGACTACCTGAATCCGTTCACCGAGAAAACCGCAGTTGAAGAGACAGCTCGAAAACTGCCGTCGAGTCTAACTGATTTTGCGCGCGTTCTGACCTCGTCCGTTCGGCCAGGTTATGCCTTGGGGAGCGTGTTTGTTATGCTGTCGCTTCAATGCCCGCCGTGGCTTGCGCGCCGCTCATGCGCCGCCTGCGAGCTGCGCCTCACCCGGAATCCATGCTCCAGCTCTTCTACTCGAACCGCTATGAAACGCTGGTCGGCGCGCTGCTCGACGACCTCGCGCAAGCGCCCGCCGACCCGTGGACCGCGCGGCCCGTGATCGTGCCGAGCGCGGCCGTGCGCAGGCGGCTCGAGCTCGATATCGCCGCGCGCCAGGGCATCTGCGCGAATGTTGATTTCTGTTATCTCGCGCAATGGCTGTGGGCGCGGATCGGCGGCGTGATCGAGGTGCCGAGGCAGTCGCCGTTCGCGCCGGACCGGCTCGTGTGGCGCTGCTACCGGCTGCTCGAGAACGGCCATGAGGCGGACGCGTCGCTTCCGTGGAACGCGTCGCCGCGTCTGCGCACCTATCTCGATGCGGCCGACGCGTCGATGCGCTACGAACTCGCGCGGCGCGTCGCGACCGTGCTCGACCACTATCTGACCTATCGCCCCGAATGGCTGCTGCAATGGCAGAAGGGCGGTTCGATATTCGCGGGCGGCATGCCAGGCAACGGCGCCGACGAGACCGGCCCGCGTCTGAGCGGCGCGAGCGACTCGGCGCGCGAGGACGAGCGCTGGCAGGCCGCGCTGTGGCGCGCGCTGCTCGCCGAACTCGCGCAGGCCCACGGTCATGCGCAAACGTCCGCGGCCGCGTTGCCGCCCGCGTATCGTTTCCTCGACGAAATCGGCACGCTCGACCTCGAAGCGATCTCGAACGCGCAATGGCCCGAAGCGGTCAGCGTGTTCGCCTTGCCGACCATGCCGCCGCTGCATATCGCGTTGCTGCGCGCGCTGTCGCGCTGGATCGACGTGCGCCTGTACGTGATGAACCCGTGCCGCGAGTTCTGGTTCGACGTGGTCAGCGAAGGGCGCGTACAGGCGCTCGACGCGGCGGGGCAACTCGACTATCAGGAAGTCGGTCATCCGCTGCTCGCCGAATGGGGGCGTCAGACGCAGGCGCAGCTGCATATGCTGCACGAGCTGACCGAGAGCGCGGCCTCGGCCGAGACCGGCGACTTCACGGAAAATTCAGAGCCGAGCTGGCTCGCGGCCGTGCAGAACGGCATTCTCGATCTGCGCAACGAAGCCGATGCCGACGAGTTGCCGCTCGAACGCGGTATCGAGGTCCATGTTTGCCACAGCCTGTCGCGGCAGCTCGAAGTGCTGCACGACCGCTTGCTCGGCTGGTTCGACGAATTCGACGATCTGCAGCCGTCCGACGTGCTCGTCGCCGTGTCCGATCTCGCGGCGGCCGGCCCGTTGATCGACGCCGTGTTCGGCACCACGCCCGCCGGCGACACGCGCCGCATTCCGTATCGGATCACCGGCTTGCCGCCGTCGCAGGCGAACCCGGTTGCGCGGCTGCTGCTCGACTGGCTCGCGCTGCCCGAGCGCAGTGTCGGCGCGCCGGACCTGATCGAATGGCTGCGCGTGGACGCGGTCGCGGTGCGCTACGGCATCGACGCGAATTCGCTCGAAACCGCGCAGGAATGGCTCGCGGCGGCCGGCGCGCGGCGTGGGCTCGCGCCGCTCGAACCAGCCGGCGAAAACGTGCCGGTCGCGCGCCACACATTTGCCGATGCGCTTACGCGTCTTTACCTCGGCTACGCGATGCCGGCCGGCGGCGAGCCGGTCGACGCGTGGTTGCCGGTGGAAGGCGCGGACGGCTCGGATGCCGAACTGCTCGGCCGCCTGTCGCGTTTCGTCGACGACATCGACAGCTTCGCGGCGCAGTGCGCGATCGAGCGCACGCCGGCCGAATGGTCGCAACAGCTGCTCGAAACGCTCGCGCAGTGCTTCGACGGCGGCGTCGATTTCGCCGATTCGCTCGCGGCCGTGCGCGATGCGCTCGACACGATGAGCGACGCGATGCAGGCCGGCGCGCACGACGTGCCGCTGCCCGCCTCGGTGATCCGCGGCGCGCTCACCGAAGCGCTCGACGACCCCGCGCGCGGCGGCGTGCCGTGGGGCAGCGTGACGTTCTCGTCGCTCACGAGTCTGCGCGGCCTGCCGTTTCGCGTCGTGTGCCTCGTCGGCATGGACGACGGCGTGCTGCCGAGTCTCGCGCGGGCCGACGAGTTCGATCTGATGGCCGCGTTCGGCAAGGCCGGCGACCGTCAGCGCCGCGACGACGAGCGCAATCTGTTCCTCGATCTGCTGCTCGCCGCGCGCGAGCGGCTTTTCATCGCCTACACGGGCCGCAGCATTCGCGACAACGCGCCGCTGCCGCCGGCCGCGCTCGTCGACGAACTGCTCGATCATCTCGCGCAGGTGTCGGCGGGCGAGCGCGCGAGTCCCGCGGAGGTCGATGCAGCGCGCCACGCGTTCATCGTCGAGCATCCGTTGCAGGCGTTCGCCTCGAACTATTTCGCGGCTCAACCGGACCTGTTCACCTACGACGCCGATCGCGCCGAGCTTGCCACCTTGCTCGCCGCGCCGCGGCACCCAGCCGCCGCGCCGTTCTTCGATCAGCCGCTGCCGGCCGAGGAGACGCATGAAGTCGGGTTCGACGATTTCGTGCGCTTCTGGCGTCATCCGGCGCGTTCGCTGTTGCGCGACCGCCTCGGCGTCGCGTTGTCGGATGCGCAGGGCGAGTTGCTCGACACCGAGCCGTTCGATCTCGATTACGCGGGGCGCGACGCGCTCGCCGAGCGCCTGCTGCCGGTGCTGCTCGATGCAGGCACGGACGACGACGCGATGTTCAGCCGCGTGCGCCGCGTCGCCGAGGCGAGCCCCGAGTTGCCGGGCGGCGCGACCGGCGCGGTATGGCGCGCGCGCGAATTGAGCGCGTTGCAGCAACTCGCGACAAGCGTGCGCCGCGAAGTGGCCTCGGGCATCGAGCGCTTGCCGTTCGTGCTCGACGTGGCGCCGCGCTGGCCCGCCGGCGCCGATATCGTCGGCGCGCTGTTCGGCCCGCACGATGCGCTGCTGCGCGAGGCCGCCGAAACGCCGCTGCAATTGCGCGGCACCTTGAATCTGCTGACCGGAACGGGGCAAGTGATGTTTCGTTATGCCAAGGCCACTGCGCGCGACTATCTGTCCGCGTGGCTCGCGCATCTGGTTTATTGCGCGGTGCGCCCGGATGGCCCGCGCCGCACCGTATGGCACGGCAGCGGCGAGAGCTTCGAGCTCGCGCCGGTCACAGCGCCGCTCGACGAACTCGCGCCGTTGGCCGCGCTCTTCAAGGCCGGGCGCCGCTTGCCGCTACGCTTTTTCCCGAAGAGCGCGTGGACGAAAATCAGCGAAAGCGATGCGGCGGCGCAGGGCGTGTGGATCAACGACCGCGTGCGCGGCGAGTCCGACGACCCGGCACTGCGCATCGCGTTGCGCGGCACGCCGCTCACGCTCGACGAGCCGTTCGGCAGCCTTGCCGCGATCGTCTTCAAGCCGCTTCTCGCACATCTGCGGAGCGCCTCATGAGCGGCACCTTGCGCGATCACACGCTGGTGGCCGAGGAACTCGACGTCTTTGCCTGTTCGCTCGACGGCGTCAACCAGATCGAGGCATCGGCGGGCACCGGCAAGACGTGGAACATCTGCGCGCTCTACGTGCGGCTGCTGCTCGAAAAGAATCTGAACGCCGATCAGATTCTCGTCGTCACGTTCACGAAGGCGGCAACCGCGGAACTGCACGAGCGCATTCGCGGCCGTCTCGCGGAACTGCATCGCGCGATCGAAATGGATGACGACGGCGGCGATCCGTTCATCCAGCGGCTCTTCGAAACGACGCTCGCGCCGGAGAACGGCATCGAGCGCGAGGCCGCCTTGAAGGTCGTGCGCCGCGCGCTGCGCACGTTCGACCAGGCAGCGATTCATACGATTCACGCGTTCTGTCAGCGCGCCTTGCAGGAAGCGCCGTTCGCCGCCGCGATGCCGTTCGCGTTCGAGATGGAAGCCGACGACGCAGCCCTGCGTTTCGAACTCGCCGCCGATTTCTGGCGCGAGCAGGTCGAGCCCGAGGCGCATGCGCATCCCGCGTTTGCCGCATGGCTCGTGGCGAAACGCGCGGGCCCCGCGTCGCTCGACGAGCAGCTTGCACGGCGTCTGAAAAAGCCGCTCGCGCAACTGCGCTGGGGCAAGGTGGATGACGGTGCGAGCGCCGATCCTCAAGCCGGTTTCGATGCCGCCCGCGCGATCTGGCAGGCGGAGCGCGAGGCGATCGTCGCGCTGCTCGCCGAGGCGCAGGAGCGCCTGAGCAAGACCACGCACAAGCCCGATCACGTGAGCGCCGCGATTGCCGCGTGGAACGACTACTTCGCGCAGGGCGACTGCCATGCACCGCCGCCGCGCGCCGCGTTGAAGCTGACCGTGTCGGCGTTGAAGAAGGCAACCAAGGTCAAGTTCGAGCCGCCCGCGCATCCGTTCTTCGAGCACGCCGAAACGCTGGCCGCTGCGGTTGTCGCGGCCGAGGCCGCGCAACGCGCGCGCTGGCTTGCGCTGGTCCAGACGTGGCTCGATTACGCGCCCGCCGAACTGGTCGCGCGCAAGCGCACGCGCCGCGTCGTCTCGTTCGACGATCTGCTCGCGAACCTGTATCGCGCGCTGGCCGCGCATCCGTGGCTCGCCGATGCGTTGCGCAGCCGTTATCCGGCCGCCTTGATCGACGAGTTCCAGGACACCGATCCGCTGCAATTCGCGATCTTCAGCCGCATTTTCGCGCCGGCCGGGCCGCTGTTCCTGGTCGGCGATCCGAAGCAGGCGATCTACAGTTTCCGCGCGGCCGATCTGCATACGTACCTCGCGGCGCGCGCCTCGGCGTCCGCGTGCTACACGCTCGCGGTCAACCAGCGCTCGACTGCGCCGATCGTCGAGGCGTGCAACCGGATCTTCGAAGCGAACCCGCAGGCGTTCGTGCTTGACGGGCTCGACTATCAGCCGGTGCGCGCGGGCGCGCGGCGGCGCGCGCCGTTTGCCGATACCGCTGCTGCTGCCGGCCCTGCTGCAAGCGGCGGCGATTTCCGCATCTGGACCTTGCCGCAAGGCGAGGCCGCATTGAGCAAACGCGATGCGCAACGCGCCGTAAGCGAAGCGTGCGCGGCCGAGATCGTGCGATTGCTGCGCGGCGCGCGCGAAGGCACGGTGACGATCGGCGACAGGCCGCTTGCGCCGGGCGACGTCGCCGTGCTCGTGCAAACGCACAAGCAGGGCAGCCTCGTCAAACGCGTGCTCGCGGCATGGGGCGTCGGCAGCGTGGAGTTGGCGCAGGCGTCGGTGTTCGCGACGCTCGATGCCGAGCAGATCGAGCGCGTGCTCGCCGCGATCGACACGCCCGGCGATCTGCGCCGGCTGCGCGCCGCGCTCGCGACCGACTGGCTCGGGCTCGATGCCGCCGCGCTATGGCGGCTCGCGCAGGTAGCCGACACGCCCGCCGCCGTCGACGCAGCCGCGCAAGCATTCGATGCGGCCGACGCGATGGGCTGGGTCGAGCGCTTTTCGCGTTACCGCGTGTTGTGGCACGAACGCGGTTTCGCGGTGATGTGGCGCACGCTGATGCGCGAGTTGCGCGTCGCGCAACGGCTCGTCGCCGGTCCTGATGGCGAGCGCCGTCTGACCAACGTGAGCCATCTCGCCGAACTCGTGCAGGCGCGTGCGGCCACGCAGCCCGGCATCGCGCCGACCTTGCGCTGGCTCGCCGCGCAGCGCGAGCAGGGCGGCGGCGAAGAGGCGCAGTTGCGGCTCGAATCGGATCGCAATCTCGTGCAGATCGTCACGGTCCACAAGTCGAAGGGGCTCGAATACGCGGTCGTGTTCTGTCCGTTTCTCAATGACGGCGGCTTGCGCGAGCCGCCTTCGTCCGGCTTGCCCGATGCGCGCGAGTATCACGACGACAGCGGCGACGCGGTGCTGCACTACGGTTGCGACGACGACGAGGCCGAGCGCGCCTCGCGTTACGCGGTGCGCGAGCAGGCGGCCGAGCGTGCGCGGCTCGTTTATGTGGCGCTCACGCGCGCGGTGTATCGCTGCTATCTGGTTGCGGGCACCTACCTGTCGTCGCGCTCGACAAAGGAGTCGCGCCGCAGCGTGCTGAACTGGCTCGTCGGCGGTGCAGGCCATGCGTTCGACGCCTGGCTTGCCGAGCCGCCCGACGAAGCCGCGCTCGCGGCAAGCTGGCAGGCGCTCGCGGGCGGACCTGTCGCGCTGCAGGCCTTGCCTGAAGTGGCGCGTCGTACGCCGCTCGAAAGTCTGCAGGATCATGACGCGCAATGGCTCGCGCGAGCCTATCGCCGGCCGCTGCGCGATCAGTGGCGCATGGCGAGTTTCAGCGGTTTGATCGCGGCGGGCGGCAAGGCTGCGGACCTGCATGCGCTGCCGGAAGACGTGCGTCCCGATCACGATGAAATTGCCGACGCGCTCGAATTCGCGCCGTTGCTCGCGCCGGCCTCTGTTCCGCCAACACCTGCCTATGCCGCCGACGACATTCTCGCGTTTCCGCGTGGCGCGGCGGCCGGCGACTGCCTGCATCGCATGTTCGAACTCGCCGATTTCACCGACGCGAGCACGTGGCCCGAGGCGATTCGCGGTGCGCTGCGCGAGCGCCCGGCGCCGGCCGTGCCCGAACTCGCCGCGCGTTTGCCCGCGATGATGCACCGGCTGATCGGCGACGTCGTCACGACCGAACTCGTGCCGGGCATGGCGCTCGCGAAGCTGAATCCGCACCGGCGTCTGAATGAACTCGAGTTTCTGTTCGCTGCGCCGTCGCTCGATTTTCCGGGGCTGCGCGAACTGCTGATCGAGTACGGTTATCCCGATGTCGCGCTGGAGTCCGGCGTGTTGCGTGGGTTCGTCAAAGGATTTATCGACATGATCGTCGAGCACGACGACCGCTTCTGGATCGTCGACTGGAAATCGAATCACCTCGGCGATACCGCCGCCGACTACGCGGCCGCGCCGCTCGACGCGGCGATGGCGAGCCACGCGTATCACCTGCAGGCGCTGCTCTATACGGTCGCGCTGCATCGCTATCTGAAAACGCGGGTGCGCGACTACGCGTACGACACGCATATCGGCGGTTATCTGTACCTGTTCGTGCGCGGCGTGCGACCCGAGTGGCGCGATGCCGGTGGGCCGGCCGGCGTGCATCGGCGGCGCGCGCCGTTCGAACTGGTGGCGCTGCTCGACGCGGCGATGATCGGAGGTAGCGCATGAGCACGCCCGGCACGCCTGGCACACTCGAAGAACGCGCGGCCGCGCCGCTCGGGCTCGAGGACATCGGCGTCAATCTGCCTGCGCCGGCCGATTTCAGCATTGCGCTCGCCGAGGGTTTCGCGCGCCGTATCGGCATGCTCGCGCGGCGCGGCGGCGCATCGGGCGAGGCGCTCAGGTGGGCCGCGCGCGCGGCGTTCGCGGCGAGCCGCGCGACCGCCGAAGGCCACGTATGCGTGCCGCTCGCGACGCTTGCGCGCCGCTTCGAGGCATCGAGCGCCGAGGTGCGCGCAGCGCTGCTTGCGAGCGGCATGGCAAGCAGCATGACGGACGACGGCGCGCAAAGCGCGGCGGCATTGCGGCCGCTCGTGATCGATGAGCAAGGCCGGCTGTATCTGGCGCGCTACTACGATTACGAGCGGCGCCTCGCGCGCGCGCTGGTCGCGCATGCAACGGGCGAAGGACACGCATCGGATGCCGTGGCCGATCGCGCGGTTCATGTCGCCGCGGAATCTGCAACGGAGTTTGCCGCCGAGTCTTCGGTTCAGCCCGACGCGGGCCTTGCCGCGTTGCGCGAGCGTCTGCTGCGCTACTTCGGGCCGCCGCAAGACGAAGAGATCGACTGGCAACGCGTCGCGGCCGTGATGGCGCTGTCGGGGCGGCTGACGATCGTCAGCGGCGGGCCGGGCACCGGCAAGACGACCACCGTGGTCGGTGTGCTCGCGTGCCTGCTCGATGCGCGCGCCGATCTGCGCATCGCGCTCGCCGCGCCGACCGGCAAGGCGGCGCAGCGCATGCAGGAAGCGCTGCTCGCGCGGGCCGGCGATCTGCCGCCCGAACTCGCCGCGCGTTTGCCGCAGACGTCGTACACGCTGCATCGCCTGCTCGGGTCGGGGCCGGGCGGGCGCTTCCGCCATCATCGCGACAATCCGCTGCCGTACGACGTGGTGGTGATCGACGAGGCGTCGATGATCGACGTCGCGATGGCGACGCATCTGCTCGATGCGATTGCGCCGCGCACGCGTCTCGTCATGCTCGGCGACAAGGATCAGTTGGCTGCCGTCGAAGCCGGTGCGGTGTTCGCCGAACTGAGCGCGCGGCCGGCGCTGACGCCGCGTGGCGTGCGGCGCGTGGCGCAGGCGCTCGGTATCGGCGAGGCACGGTTCGAGAGCGCATTGCCGCGTGAATCGCGCGATCTCGGTGAGATACCCGCCGACGATTTTTTTGCCCCGCCTGACAGGTTCGAGGGTTTCGACTCAGCGCTGCCGGCGAATCTGGATCTGTTCGACGCGCCCGCGCCAGCCAACGCTGAGCCAATCGCGGAGTCGCTACCGGCGCACGACGCCAGCCCGCTTGCCGATTGTGTCATCTGGCTCGAACGCAATTACCGGTTCGGCCTCGAATCGCCGATCGGCCGGCTGTCGCTCGCAATCCGCAACGGCTCGGCCAGCGCCGCGCTCGACGTGCTGCGGATCGATCCCGCCGAACCCTGCGCGGCGGCGCTGCGCGAAGACGCGCACGCGACGCTTGCCGAGCGCACCGTCGCACGGCTCGCCGCCGGCTTCGCTCCGTACGCGGAGGCCCTCGCTGTGGCACTCCCCGGCGATACCCCCGATCCGTTGCCGCTTTTCGATGCGTTGAACCGCTTCCGCATTCTGTGCGCGACCCGTCTCGGGCCGCGCGGTGTCGATCAGGTCAATGCGGCGATGGCGGCTCAGGTGCGCCGTGCCGCGGGCGTGACGCTCGCGGTCGGTGCGCAGTGGTTTGCCGGGCGGCCGGTGATGGTGACGCGCAACGACTATGCGCTAGGCCTCTTCAACGGCGACATCGGCATTGCGCTGCCGGGCGCGGGCGGCGCGTTGCGCGTGTATTTCCGTACCGGCGACGGTTCCGTGCGGGCGGTTTCGCCGGCCGCGCTGCCGCCGCACGACACCGCGTTTGCGCTGACGGTCCACAAGTCGCAAGGCTCCGAGTTCGAGCACGCGGTGCTGGTGTTGCCGTCGGTGTTTAGCCGCGTGTTGTCGCGCGAACTCGTGTATACGGCGATTACGCGTGCGCGCGAGCGGGTCGAGGTGATCGGCGCGCGGGCCGTGCTCGCGCAGGCGATCGCGACGCCGACACAGCGCGATTCGGGGCTGGCCGCGTGGATTGCCGGTGCGAATGTGGCGATGAAGAGCGACGCGCGGAGCTAACGTAGTGAAGGGCGGTGAAGGGCGGTGAAGGGCAGCAAGGAGCAAGGGGCGGCGACACGCCGGACGATGCGGCTGGCGCGAGGCATAGTAGCCTTCTCTTTCGCGCGCCACCCTTCAGCCTGCGATCCCGCTCGCGCGCGCACTCGCCTCGACACGGCTGCGCATCGTCTTTCGATACCACAGCGTCCACAGTGCGAGCGCGCCGTAGATGCCATAGCCGATGAACGGCGACACGATCAGGAAGCGCCCGATCGGCCATGTCAGCGCCATCCAGGCGCGCAGCGCGGTTTCGCCGGTCAGGCCGAGGCCCCAGATCAGCGTCATCGTTCGTATGGCCGGTGCGAGACCCGGACGCTCGCGCCACAGTGCCTCGAAGCGCGCGGCGCCGCCTTCCATTTCGCGCGCGACCGTCGCGCGGGCGAGATAGAAGATCAGCGGGCGGCGCATCGGCAGCGATAGGAGAAACGCCACGCCAACGGCACCGGACACGAGCGATTCGCGCAGCAGCAGCATGCGCGGGCTGCCGCCGAGCGCCATGGCCGCGACGGACAGCACGATGCCCGCGATGACCATGGCGCTGAGCGCATCGACGCGGCGAAAGCGCGCCAGCTCGATCGCGCTCCAGACGAGCGGCGGCACCGCGGACGCGATCAGCGCGCCGGTTTCGCCGAGGCGCGGCAAGGCGAGGCGGTAGGCGAGCCACGGCAGCAGGAAGTTGACGGCCAGTTCGAGCACAAAACCGGGACGAATCTTCATGTTAATTTACGCTGTAAGCGAAAAAGGCAGTATCGATGAACAGGCCACGTCGACGCAAATAGTTTTTCGTCATGTTCGCGGCCGGTGGTCCGTCGCTTCACGCGGGTGTGGGTGTTTCACATGACCGGCTACTAGCGGGGGGCCGCGCTGTCCAACCCGCGCCACACGCATTGCCGCTGCCGCTTGTACACTGACCGACCTTTGCCCGATCCCGCCCATGACATCCCGCTATCCGATCCCGTCGAACGAAATCGAATTGACCGCCGTGCGTGCGCAGGGCGCGGGCGGCCAGAACGTCAACAAGGTGTCGAGCGCCATTCATCTGCGCTTCGACGTGCGGGCTTCGTCATTGCCCGAGGTGCTGAAAATGCGCCTGCTCGCGCTGTCCGATCACCGGCTCACGCGCGACGGCGTGGTGATTATCAAGGCACAGGAGCATCGGACTCAGGAGATGAATCGCGCGGCGGCGCTTGCGCGGCTCGACGAGCTGATCGAAAGCGTCAGCGTCACGCGCAAACCGCGCGTCGCGACCCGGCCGACGCGTGCATCGAATCTGCGGCGCCTCGACAGCAAGGCGAAACGCGGCGAAGTCAAATCGGGCCGCGGCCGGGTCCACGAATAACGGCACATCAACAACGAATCGCAACGCATAGCAGCGAATAACGGCGAATAACGGCGAATAACGGCGAATAACGGCGAATAACGGCGCGAACCGCCGGCGCTCGCTCAGGAGCGCCGGGCTCCGCGCTGTCCTGGGCGCGCGTCCGCGTTTGCCGTCGCCGGCACGAAATCGACGCACAGCACATGCATGCCGTCATGCTCGAACGCGATTGCCGCGGTGTAGCAGTCCTGACCGTCCGCGAGCGAATAGTGCGGGCCCATCATCGCGACGCGTCCGGGCGCGGCGAGCGCGTGCCGGAAATACGCGCGCCGCGACCAGTTGCTGCGCGTTTCGGCATAGAGCGGCGCGAGCCGCTGCGGAGGCGGCGGCACCGAGGCGGCCGTCACGGACGGCCGGGTCTGCTCGCCCTGGCCGTCGGTGAGAAATACGCGGCGCGCTTCGGGCAGATGCAGGATTTTTTGCGCCGCCTGTTCGAGGTCGCCGGTTGCCTTGTAGAGGTCGGCGGCGGCGAGCAGCGCTTCGGCGAATCCTTCGAAGCCGAGCCGCGGGTGAGCGTCGTGCGCGCGTTCGTAGTCGGCGAACTTGCTCCAGATCGATTCGACGAGCTTTGGCACTTTCGTGCAGGCCGCCTGCACCGAGCCCTTCGGCTGGCCGAACCAGAAACCCTGCACGAAATCGACGTCGGCCTGCATCAGGAGCATCAGCTCCTCGTCGGTTTCGACGCCTTCGGCCAGCACGAGCGTGCCGGATTGATGGAGCATCGCGATCAGGTGGCTGATCATCGAATCGTCGCCTTCGTGCTTGCCGGCCCGCGCGACGAGCGAGCGGTCGAGCTTGACGATGTCGGGACGGAAGCGCCAGACGCGGTCGAAGTTCGAAAAGCCGGTGCCGAAGTCGTCGATGGCGATCAGGAAGTCGCGCGGTTGCGACGCCGCGAGCATGCTCGCGACCGCGGATTCATCGTCGGCGGGCTGCTCGAGCACTTCGATCACGATGCGCTCCTGCGGTAGCCCGAAATGCGCAGACAGCTCGTCGATGAACGCGCGCTGCGGCCAGCCGGTTTCGAATACCTGCGGGCGCGTGTTCAGAAACAGCCACCCCGTGCTGATGCCTTGCTCCATGAAATTGGCGACGTGCAGACAGCGCGCGATGCGGTCCAGTTCGCGCGCCTCGGTGGCCGAACGCGTGCCGGAGAACAGCACGTCGGGCGAAACGGGCAGGCCGACCGGGTCGAACGCGCGCAAGAGCCCTTCGTAGCCGACCACGCATTGATGCGTCACCGACAGCACCGGCTGGAACACGCTGTGCAGCGTCAGCGCGCGCCATGTCGCGGTCCAGCCTGATTCGCCGCGGACCAGATGCGGGAGCAGGCCGCTGACGGTCAATTCGCTGACGGATGGCATGGAAGCGGGCATGAGAGCTGACATGGGAATCTTGCGGCAAGCGGGTGAGGGGGCGCGCAAACCCATTCGGCGCGCAACGGTTGCACGCCCGAAGCGTCGACGGGGCACGACGGATACTGCCCGCAAACGCGAAGCGCGATGCCAGCCATGCTGGACTCCGGCGAATTGGTCAAAACGAGTCTAGCAGTTTGCAGGGGGCAAGAATGTGCGGGTTATCACAGACGCCCGAGCACCCTGGCGGTCAGCAAACCGGCTGCTCACGGCCATCCGATCATGCGTTTCAAACAATGTGCCGGCTTGTCTTGCGCGCTTGTCTCGCGCGAAACCGATGCTCAATCGCATGCTGTATCAGCCGAGGGTAGCAGGGTGGTCAGTGGCCGCCCGCCAAATTCCAGGCGCGGACGGTGCTCGGGGGCGATGGCCGGGATTGTGTCTTTTCCTGACGTGTTCGACGCGTTCGGTTCAGGGCGCTGGGGTTGGTCGAGGCGGCACGGCGGTGTCGTTCGCGGAGCGCGGAGCGTGGACCGCATCGCGGGCAGAGTCGGCGAGCGGCAGGTATGCTGCTGCTTTTTGTCGAAAGGAGAGACGCATGTCGGAAATCGCGGTGGTCGCAATTTCGGTGGCAAAGCCGGGGTACGAGGAGCAACTGCGCACGGTACTGGAAGGCATCGTCGGGCCGACGCGCAATGAGCAGGGGGTGCTTCAGTACGACCTGCATCGCGATGTGCAGGAGCCGCGCCGGTTCGTGTTCGTCGAACGTTGGGAGAGCCAGGAAGCGCTTGCTGCGCATGCGAAGTCGGCGCATGTCCTGGCGTACCGGAAAGCGGTCGCCGACTGGGTCGAGCACTCGGAAATTCGCGTCGTGTCGAAGATCGTCTGAGTGTCTGTGGGTTGAAGCGCCGCAAGCGGGCAGGTGCCGGGTGAAGAGCCCGGCGCGCACCGGGCACGAGGCGGCGCGTTGGTCCGGCTGGATCGGCCAGGCGGTAAGGCGGCCGATCCGTCGCGCCGCGGTTTGCCGCCGGGCATCAATGCGTTGCTTGCGGTACGTCGAGGATCAGGATGATGGTCCAGTCCGCGTCGCCGTCATGGTGATACTGGCGTTCCGCGACGATGAACGGCTGCTGCTTGCCAGCCGGGCCGAGAAACAGCACGTCGCCTTCCATCGGCAGGCATTCGACGGGCGGCAGCGCGAGGTACGCTTCCTGACCGCCACGCGGCATCAGTTTTTCGATTTTGCGAGATGCTGCTTCCGTCCATTCGATATCTAGCTGGATGTTGCTCATGCTGTCCTCCGCACCGGGGTGCGCACGGGTTAGGGATGCCGGCAGGGTGCCGGCCGGTGCGCGACTTTAGCATACCGAAAGCGGCGGCCCGACGGCATGCCGCGGCGAACGGGCGATGGCGGGCGGATGCCAGCAAGCGCGCGAACCGGGCCCGCCCGGGCGGGGCTCGAAGGGATGTCGCAAGCCTGTTTCCGCAGAGCGTTTGGGTGCGTGCATCGAACAGGTATCGAGCATGCCGGATCACCACCGCCATGCCGCCACGCACTGGCGACACAGGCCCCGCCTCACGCGCTTTACGCGCCGTATCCGAAATCTATGGTCGACACCGGGCGGACAACAAAAAAGCCGAAACCGGCGGCGCCAGCTTCGGCTTTTCACTTCACGGCATGGCCGCGAAGCGGGACTTCAGGCTCGCTCAGGAGCTCGAAGCGTCGGGAGCCTTCTTGTGGTGGTGATGCGGTGCCATCTTGTGATGCCTGGCCGGCATGGCGGGAGCGCCTCCCATTGTTTGCTGGCGGTTTTGCAGATCTTGCGCATGCTGCTCGAACTCGGCCACCTTGGCCGGATCGGTGCTCGTCACGATGCCGTTGTCTTGCGCATAAGCCGCGCCCGTTACGGCACAGAGGGAAACCAGGATCGCCAGGGACACTTTCTTCATCGTTACCTCCGTAGAGTGGTGGTGGACCCGAGTATTGCATGTCTATTGAGAAAGACAATGCATTCTATCGAGCAATCTTCGCTCCAGCGGATACCTTTGTAACCGCTATGAACATTTGTTACACCTTGTAATTAGTCGTTTTTCCCATCGATTGCAAGCCGCTTCAAATCGGCATCGGGCATGCCGCGCCGGTTTGGCGCGCAGCCGGGAGAGTATTTCGCATTGTTAGATGACATGCGGCATCACGGCGTCGGGCCGTAGGCCGTCAGAACCAGCCCAGTGCCCGATACACGTGAAATTGCGCAATCCCGATCAGCTCATGCAGCGCGATTTCGGCGGCCACGAGATTGTCGTAATGCGGCAGCATCCCAAGCCGCACATGCCGGGCGCTCGAAATCTGCGGCTGCGGCGTGATCCCGAAGTGATGAAAGTCGAGCAGCGCGCGCGGCATCTGATACGCCGACGTGACCAGTATCAACGTGTCGTAATGTGAATGGCCCACAATGGCCGAGACGTTGCGCGCGTTTTCGTATGTCGTGCGGCTGTCTTTCTCGAGCACGATGTCCGCGCGCGGCACCTGCCGGCGCAGCAGATAGGGCAGGTAGGTGTCGGCTTCGGTCGCGCTGTGCCGCTGCGGGTTGCCGCCGCTCACGATCACCGCGCAGGTCGCCGCCGTCTGCTTGCAGGCCGCGTAGTTCTGCGCACTCACCTCGATGCGCCTGAGCGCGTCGCGCGGTGGCACGAGCACGTCGTTGTCGTCGTAGATCGTGCCGCCGCCGAGCAGGATGATCGCGGTGCGCGGCGCAAACGCCGCGGGCGCCGCGCTATGCCGGTCGGGCTGCGCGAGATCGAGCAGCGGCACGGTCAGCCAGCCGGCCGCGAGCAGCCAGAACAGGACGATCGCGCAAACGGCCAGAGGGCGGCGCACGCGTTTCCATAACACGATTGCTGCAAAAAAAAGCGTCAATAAAGTGAATAGAATCAATTTAAATGCGGTAACGTATATCTTTCGGGACAAATCTACGGACTTGCCATCGCGCCGCGGCGGTTGCATCGTCGGTTCGTAGACAGAACGCTAACATGCCGTTCGGACGGGGGTTCCGAAAACGAGACCAGGCAGCACCTGGCGGAAATCCGCGAGCCGGCCTAGGCCGAGCCGCGGGCCAGAGAGGCGGGTGCCACACGCGTGACCAGTGGCGCGGTGACGTGTTGGCATGGATGTGTCATGGCTGCACTTTAAGAAAGAAGTGAGATGACAACGTATTCCAACGAAGCTGTACTTGAAGCGCTGCGGCGAGCGCAATATCGTCAGGTTCCCTGGGCCAGAAGGCCTGGTGTTTTCCAGTATCTTCGCGCGCTGGGTCTGATGGATACCGTTCGACAGCGCACCGTCGCGCCGGCGCCGGGGTTTCATGCCCCCGTCGACATCGCCGTGCTCACCGAGCGGGGCAGAGCCGAATTCGCAAGGCTCGAGCACGACGAGCGGATGCTCACGTGGACCGCGCAGCGCATGAACGACTATGTGCTCGCCGCTGCCGAACCGCAGTCCGCCGCGACGCTCGAAGCCCGGAATTAGGTTCATCGTTCCCTCAGGCGCAATGTGCGCCGGTTGTTTGCCATTGCTCGTGTAACGTCCGCATAGGTCCATCGTTTCCTCGGCGGGCGGTTTCTTCCGCTGACCGGCCGCATCGCACGGCAGGTGGTGATCCGCTGCTTCCATTCCTCGACGAACCTCCGGCGCGCTTGCGCGATGCCGTTGCGCGTGCGCGAAAAAAAGCCCGTATCGCGAAGATACGGGCGTACCGGAATTACTACTGCCACGCTGTGCTAATGGCGTTGAATCAGACTGCGCCCGGCGCCCGGTGGTTCCCCGATGATTCGATCGGGATACGACTTCATGCGATCGGCCCCGCCGCCCACGGGCCGGACGCCGATCCATGCACGACTAACGACGTCGCGATTGATCGTCGCGTTGAGCATCGGGCCGCGCCCGCACATTGCTGGCGATATCGCCGCGCAAGTCGCCGCGCGGCACGGGCGGTGTGAAGTCGCGGTTGCGCGCATCGCCGTGCTGCCATGCTTCGAGCGTGGCCGGCCGGTCCGGCCGCCAGTTCCATCCCTGCGGATGCTGTTGAGCGACTGCTGGTGCGGCCATCGCTGAAATCACAATGCCACACACAAGCACGGACATTGGTTTCATGCTGAGGTCCCCCTCAAGCCCCTGGAATCAAGGCCTGTTTGCATAGCTACAAAGGTAGGCCGGGTCGCGAAAGCGCGCTGTAATTAATAGTAAATGGATGTTTCACCCGGAGCCGTTCGTGGCCCGGCGTATCTGCCGGAGACGGCGCGGGACGAGGCGCGCCTGGCGGTGGACGGAAAGGAAAAGCAGGCTCCCTATGCGTAAGCGCGAGCGGATACAGGAAGACAGGAAGGGGAGCGCGGGAAGCGGGGCGCCCGCGGCAAGTCTCGGGCTTGCCGCGGGCTCGCGTACGAACCACGATGCGGATCGCGGCCGGATAAAAACCGGGCGCCCGCAGGCGCCCGGTGGCAAGGCAATTAAGGCAGTTTCGGCAGTGTCGCGTCAGGCCATCTTGGCCGGCGCGCGCCACGATTCCGGATTGGTCCAGAACGCGCCGCGCAGACGATCGCGGCTCGGCGGCGCCGGCGGTTTCGCGGCGGTTGCCCCGATCCGGCCGCGCAGCGAAATTTCACGGCCGCTCGTGCCAAGCAGCTTGACTATTTCCGCGAGCGTGCCATCGGCCTGCCACTCGTCGAAGCGCCGGCGGCAAGTCGGCGGGGACGGATAACGGCCCGGCAACTTGGACCAGCCTTCACCCGTCGACAGCACCCAAAGCACGGCATTGACCACCGCGCGCGCTTCCACGCGCGGCCGGCCGCGCCGTTCGCTACGCGCCGGTTCGGCGCAGAACAAAGCTTCGACCAGCGCCCACTCGTTGTCTCTCAAATCGTCGAACAGCATCATGTTTCACCTCAGCGAAGCTAACTCCGGTGCGCTGCCCCGCGCCGCGCACTCTTTCCGCACTCGACAGGGCGAGTGCCAAAGGGGACGGCTCGCCACGATCCGCTAATCGGCCAGAAGTCATGGCGCCGACCCTGTGCGTCTCCTCACGCACGAAGTGTGCCAATCTGGTTCAGATCGCCTGAAAACCCCGTGGCAGCGGGCCAGTGCGGGCGCCAGCCAGGGCCGTATAAGAATCCAAAAAAACCATTTCGCAAATCGGGACAATCACCAATCTTGTGCAGTCAAGCCCGGCCAGCGTGCGTTTGCGCCTTTTTTGCCGCATTGCAGCGAATCCCGCCGAAGGCGCGATGCGCCTGCATTTGGCCTTAGAATGCGCATCAAATCGCGCTATTGATGAGGTGGATAAATGAATGTGACGCTGCGGCAACTCAGGGTTTTCATCGAGGTGGCCCGCTTGCAAAGCTTCAGCCGGGCGGGCGATGAAATCGGCCTGACGCAGTCGGCGGTCAGTCGCTGCGTGCGCGAACTCGAGAGCGAGATCGGCCTGAAACTGATCGACCGTACGACGCGCGAGGTGCAGCTGACCGACGTCGGCGGCAACCTCGTGTCGAGCGTGTCGCGGCTGCTCGCCGATCTCGACGACGCCTTGCGCGAAATCCGCGAAATCGGCGAGCAGCGGCGCGGCCGCGTGGTGGTGGCGGCGAGCCCGACCGTCGCGTGCCGGCTGATGCCGCGCGTGGTGGCGTCGTGCGTGCAGCAGTTTCCGTACGTCACGCTGGGCTTGCGCGACGACGTGCAGAGCGACGTGATGCGCAAGGTGAAGTCGGGCGAGGTCGATTTCGGCGTGATCATCGGCCCTTTCACCGACGACGATCTGCTCAGCGAAACGCTGATGACCGATTCGTTCTGCGTCGTCTCGCGCAACGATCATCGGCTCGCCGCGCGCAACCAGGTCGCGTGGCGGGATCTCGACGGCGAGCGGCTCGTGATGCTCGACTATGCCTCGGGCAGCCGGCCGATCATCGACGCCGTGATGCAGGAGCAGGGCGTGAACGCCAGCGTCGTGCAGGAGCTCGGGCATTCCGCGACCGTCTTCGGGCTCGTCGAGGCGGGCGTCGGCATCAGCGTGTTGCCGTGGCTCGCGTTGCCGTTGCCGGCGGGCGCGTCGCTGGTCGCGCGAGCGCTCGTGCCGCGCGCGGAGCGCCGGGTGGAGCTCGTGCGGCGGCGCGATCGATCGCTGTCGCCGGCGGCCGAGGCCGTGTGGAACCTGATCCGGCAGTTGCCGGGACGGGCCGAGGAGTTGCCCTAGCGGGCAATCCGCAGCCACCGCGCCGCTGCCCGGCCACACGGCGCGCTAAACTAGCGCCTTGGCCGGGCACGCCTGTCGCGCGTGCGCCCCGAGCCGCTATCTTTCATCCATCCGGAAGCCTCGATGAGCGAATTGGACTTGCCCGTGCCCTCCACCCCGAATGCGCGCGACGCCGTGCGCGCGCTGCGTCCGTCGCAAATCCGCGAAGTCGCCAATGCCGGTTTCGGTGTCGAGAACGTGCTGCCGTTCTGGTTCGGCGAGTCCGACCGGGTCACGCCCGCGTTTATCCGCGACGCCGCCAGTGCCGCGCTGGCCGCCGGTGCCACGTTCTACACGCATAACCTCGGCATCGCGCCGTTGCGCGCGGCGCTGGCCCGCTATGTGAGCGAGCTGCACGGTGCGACGTCGGCCGATCACGTCGCGGTGACGAGCGCCGGCGTCAACGCGCTGATGCTGGCCGCGCAACTGGTGGTCGGCGCCGGCGATCGCGTGGTCGCGGTGACGCCGCTGTGGCCCAACCTGGTCGAGATTCCGAAGATTCTCGGCGCGCATGTCGAAACCGTTTCGCTCGGCTATGGCGGGCGCGGCTGGCAACTCGACGTCGGCCAATTGCTGGCCGCGCTGACGCCCGGCACTAAGATGCTGATGATCAACTCGCCGAACAATCCGACCGGCTGGGTGATGAGCCGCGACGATCAGCGCAGCGTGCTCGAGCATTGCCGTCGTCATGGCATCTGGATCGTCGCGGACGAGGTCTACGAGCGGCTCTATTACGCGGACGGCGCGCGCACCGCGCCGTCGTTTCTCGATCTGGCCACGCGCGACGAACGTGTGATCTGCGTGAATTCGTTCTCGAAGGCATGGCTGATGACGGGCTGGCGGCTCGGCTGGATCGTCGCGCCGGCCGCGTTGATGGACGATCTGGCCAAGCTCGTCGAGTACAACACGTCGTGCGCGCCCTCGTTCGTCCAGCAGGCGGGCATTGCCGCGCTCGAGCAGGGCGAGCGGTTCACGCAGGAGCTGGTGCGCGACCTGAAGGCGTCGCGCGATCATCTGGTGCAGGCGTTATCGACGGTGCCGGGTGTCGACGTGAAGGCGCCGTTGGGCGCGATGTATCTGTTCTTCTCGATGCCGGGCGCGGCGCACAGCCTCGAACTGTGCAAGGCGATGGTGCGCGAGGCGGGGCTCGGTATTGCGCCGGGTAGCGCGTTCGGGCCGCAGGGCGAGGGCTTCGTGCGCTGGTGCTATGCGTGCGATACGGCGCGGCTGGATGCGGGCGTCGAGCGGCTGAGAAAGTTTCTGGCGCGCCCCGCGGGCGCCTGAGCGCGGAGGCTTGGCGGCGCGGATTCCGGCGTCGAGCGGGATTTCGCGACTGAGCCCGAAGCCCGGGCCGAATGGGGGGCTGAGGCTCGGATAGCGCGCGGCTGAAACTGGGCGGAAATCGATGAGGCTTCCGGCGAACTTTGCCTCGGTCGCTGCCGGAAATGCGTAGGCAGCAGACCCGCCCCCCGGCCGGCGGCCTACGCCTCGCGAACGGCAAAAAAATGGCCTCGGCGGATTTTCTGTTTCCGTTCATCCGTTTGGCGCCCGGGCGTGTCCGTCGGCGCGCGACGAGACGGTACGTGGGGGATTCCGGCTTTACGCCCCGGTCGTTTTTGCGTAATATGGCGCTCAGTCACGCGATTCCCTTCAGGAATATCGCTGCTCCGTCCGGCTGGGTCAGGTTCGATAAGTCTGTTCGCCGCCCCCCGGTGCGTGCTCCCATCAATATGACCGATCAGAATCGGGCGAGCGCGTCTTCAGTTCCACATCGTCTGTTTGATCCGGTTCTTTGACCACAGGGTCTGACCTAGCTGCATGAATACCCAAGAGGCGAAGATCGTCCTTGAGACTGCCTTGATCTGCGCGCAGGAGCCGTTAAAGCTCGGCGATTTGCGCAAGCTCTTTG
Organism: Paraburkholderia sp. Ac-20342; assembly: GCF_017104985.1. NCBI lineage: Bacteria > Pseudomonadati > Pseudomonadota > Betaproteobacteria > Burkholderiales > Burkholderiaceae > Paraburkholderia > Paraburkholderia sp. Ac-20342. The sequence continues at coordinate 31,637 of NZ_JAAGPQ010000045.1, forward strand.
CCGACGGCGTGTCGGCAGACACCGTTCGGACGTTGCTCGAAGACCTCAAGCGGGACTGGTCCGGGCGCGGTGTGGAGCTGGTCGGGCTGGCGTCGGGCTGGCGGTTTCAAAGCAAGCCCGCGATGCGTTCGTATCTGGATCGTCTGCATCCGGAAAAACCGCCGAAATATTCGCGTGCGGTACTCGAAACGCTCGCGATCATTGCCTACCGGCAACCGGTCACGCGGGGCGATATCGAAGAAATTCGCGGTGTGACGGTGAATACGCAGGTCGTCAAGCAACTGGAGGATCGCGGCTGGATCGAGGTGATCGGTCATCGCGACGTGCCGGGACGTCCGGCGCTCTACGCGACCACGCGCCAGTTTCTCGACGACCTCGGACTCACGGCGCTCGACGAATTGCCGCCGCTTGCCGATCCGTCGGCGCAACTGAATGCGGATCTGCTGGGCCAGCACGCCATCGAGTTCGCCGAGGGCGAGGCTGAGGCCGCGCGGGGAGCGGGCGATGCGCAGAGCGAGGGCGACGAGCCGTCGTCGGAGTCGGTAACGCCCGTTGAAATGGCCGTGGCGACTGACGTGACGGGCGAACCGGAAGCGGCGCAGAAGTCGGCGCAAACGGAACCGGCCGGCCAGGCAGCACAGACCGGGCCGGCATTCGAAGCGCCACAGCGTCCGGATATGGCCGGGCCGGGCGGCGCCGTCGGCGAGACTGGCGCGGCGCACGAAGCAATACGCGAAGTCACGAACGAAGTTACAAACGACGCGACAGACGCAACCAACCCCGCAGCAAGCGACGCCACAAACGCCGCTCAAGAACACGCCGAAACGGCAAACGCAGTACCGCGGAGCGGCGTCGCCGGGACTGCACAGCATCACGATCCGGTCTCCCAGACCGATTCGGCAGCACTCGCGCACGACTCGGGCATGTCTCGCAACACGGAGCATGCGACCGGGCCGAACCCGATCGAGGCGGCGCACGACGATTCCGAGGATCGCCGTGAGGCCGCACAGGACGCAGGCTTTCTGACCGACGACGAAACCGAGTCGCGCAGCGCCTGACGTAACCGAACTTTTTTTGCCGCGCCCGCAACGGGCGCGCGCGACCTGACATTTTGAGGTTGTTTTGACACATACCCACGACACCGATTCGTCCGAATCCGAGCGCGCCGTGCCGTCGGCGCGGGCCGACGAAGCGCGCAACCCGCAAGCGCCGGCAGGCGAGGGCGAGCGCCCGGCACAGAGCGCGGAAGCCGACGGCGAAGAGCGTCCGCGCCGCGGTCTGCGTCGCGGGCCGCGCAGCCTGATCGCGCGCCGCCGCGCCGGGGCGAAGACGAAGGCTGCCGAAAACGCGTCCATGCAGGCCGCGCCGGTCGTTACCGAGGCGCCGCCGGATGGCGAGGTCGTCACGCAGGTGCGCATGCCGCGCAAGGACGCGGGCGCGAAGCAGGGCGCGCGGCGCAATGCGGGCGGCGCGAAACGAGAGGGGCAACGCGAGGGTCAGCAAGGCCAGCGCGAGCGTCAGCCGCGTGAGGGTCAACGCGAGGGGCAGCGCCAGAACCGTCGCGGCGCCGACGCAAACGTGGCTGCGGATTCCGCTCAAGACGATCTGTTCTCGTACGTGATGTCGCCGGCGTTCGACGCCGACAACAGCACGACCGGCGGCGTGCGCGCGCCGATGCTGCGCCGAGGCAAGGCGGCTGGTCCGAAGCGCGTGCTGTCGCCGGACGACGATGCGCCGAAGCTGCACAAGGTGCTCGCCGAAGCGGGCATGGGCTCGCGCCGCGACATGGAAGAGCTGATCATCGCCGGCCGCGTGTCGGTGAACGGCGAACCAGCGCACATCGGCCAGCGCATCATGCCGACCGACCAGGTTCGCATCAACGGCAAGCCGGTCAAGCGCAAGCTGGCGAGCAAGCCGCCGCGCGTGCTGCTGTACCACAAACCGACCGGCGAAATCGTCAGCCACGCGGACCCGGAAGGCCGTCCGTCGGTGTTCGACAAACTCCCGCCGATGAAGACCGCCAAGTGGGTCGCCGTCGGCCGTCTCGACTTCAACACCGAAGGTCTGCTGATGCTGACCACCTCGGGCGATCTCGCGAACCGCTTCATGCATCCGCGCTACAGCGTCGAGCGCGAGTACGCGGTGCGGGTGGTCGGCGAACTCGCGGAAGGCATGCGCCAGAAGCTGCTGCACGGCGTCGAGCTCGAGGACGGTCCGGCGAATTTCCTGCGCATCCGCGATGGCGGCGGCGAAGGCACCAATCACTGGTATCACGTCGCGCTTGCCGAAGGGCGTAACCGCGAGGTGCGCCGTATGTTCGAGGCAGCCGGGCTGATGGTCAGCCGGCTGATCCGCACGCGCCACGGCCCGATCTCGCTGCCGAAGGGGCTGAAACGCGGCCGCTGGGAGGAACTCGACGACAACCAGGTGCGCGCGCTGATGGCGTCGGTCGGCCTGAAGGCGCCGAGCGAGGAGCGCGGTGGCCGCAATGCGGCGCCGGAGCGCCGGCAGCCGGACCCGATGCAGACGTCGATGGGCTTCATCAACCGCGAGCCGGTGCTGATGTCGCATAGCCGCTTCGAGCAGCAGCCGCGCGGTCAGGGCCGCCGGGGTGCGGCGGGCGGCGGCTTCGGTACGGGTATGGGCGGCGGTGCCGGTACCGGCTACGGCAACCGCGGTGCCGGCGGTCAGCGCGGCCGCGATGTCGACGGCAATCGTGCGCCGTCGCCCAACGGCAATCGCGCGCGCCCGGGCGGCAAGCGTGCCGCTCCCGGTAACACGGGCAATCGCGCGCCGGGCGGCAATCGTGGCGGTAACGCCAATCGCGGCGGCGGCAACACAGGGGCGGGCGGCGCAAATCGTGGCAACGGTGGCGGTACGGCACGCGGCCGTTCGCGCGGCCGCTAAGCGGAGTTTCTCGTGGTGGTTGGGGCGGCCGCCTGCTTGAACGAGGCAAGGCGGCTGTCCCCAGGTAATCAGCGGATGGCGGTCATGCTGCCATCGACAGCGTCGGGCGCTTGATCGATCCCTTCGGCAAGCGACGCCGTTTGCGCACGACAGCGAGCCGTGACTCGTTTTTAGCGGTTTTTCCGGCTCGCCATTGGCCGCGCTCAGCAGGTCTTTCGGATTTGGGAATGCGCGCGAAACCGCGGCGCGAATCAATGCGGGACGAGTCGCCCAAACTCAACGGCGAGATTCGTCCGGGTGCTGTTTGAGGCAATACGGGCCGTTCCGTAAAAGCCCGATCTTGCCGCCGCTTTTCCCAAAGATTCCTATTAAATCAAGCGGAAATGCGCGCCGTGCAGCGTTCGGCGGATTGCGTTTGGGCCGAAAAATGGCTACAATCGCGGAGTCGCTGGGCGTACGGTTTTTCATGTGCGGCTCAGGTGCGACCACCGGCAACAAGATGATGGGCGTTCAGCCCATTTTTTTTTGCCGCTTACTTCAGCGTGGTTCGGCATCTCGGGTTCGCACGAACGTGCGCCGGCTTGGCGCGCGGCCCGCATTGGTTGTTTGCTGAAGAGGCGCGAGGCTCGCTGCGCGAACATCTAAGAGGGCACTGTGCAACTGACGGAACTGATTGAAACCACGGTCGTGGGACTCGGCTACGAGCTCGTCGATCTCGAGCGCACCGGGCGCGGCATGTTGTGTATCTATATCGACCAGCCGGCCGGCATCGTGATCGAAGACTGCGAGAAGGTCACGCGTCAGCTCCAGCACGTTCTGACGGTCGAAAATATCGATTATGAGCGGCTTGAAGTGTCGTCGCCGGGTCTCGACCGCCCGCTGAAAAAACTGGCGGATTTTGAGCGCTTCGCGGGCAGCGAGGCGGTAATCACACTGAAAAAGCCATTGGACGGACGGAAATCGTACCGGGGCATTCTGCATGCTCCGCAAGGCGAGACGATCGGTCTGGAATTTGAAGGAAAAGAAGGCGCCGCGATGCTCGATTTCACGCTCGCGGACATGGACAAGGCGCGCCTTGTTCCGAAAGTTGACTTTAGGAGCCGCAAACAATGAGTCGCGAAGTGTTGATGCTGGTGGATGCGCTGGCACGCGAGAAGAATGTCGATAAGGACGTGGTATTTGCCGCGCTCGAAGCGGCTCTCGCTTCGGCCTCCAAGAAACTCTTCGAAGAAGATGCGGATATTCGCGTCCATATCGACCGTGAAAGCGGCGAGCACGAAACGTTTCGCCGCTGGAAGGTGGTGCCGGACGAAGCCGGGCTGCAGGAGCCGGATCAGGAAATCCTGCTGTTCGAGGCTCGCGAGCAGCAGCCCAATATCCAGCTCGACGAGTTCATCGAAGAACCGGTGCCGTCGATCGAATTCGGCCGTATCGGCGCGCAGGCCGCCAAGCAGGTGATCCTGCAGAAGGTGCGCGACGCCGAACGCGAGCAGATCCTGAACGACTTCCTCGAGCGCGGTGAGCACATCATGACCGGCTCGGTGAAGCGCCTCGACAAGGGCAACTTCATCGTCGAATCGGGCCGTGTCGAAGCGTTGCTGCGCCGCGACCAGCTGATTCCGAAGGAAAACCTGCGCGTGGGCGACCGCGTGCGCGCCTATATCGCCAAGGTCGACCGCACCGCGCGTGGTCCGCAGATCGAGCTGTCGCGCACGGCGCCCGAATTCCTGATGAAGCTGTTCGAGATGGAAGTGCCGGAAATCGAGCAGGGTTTGCTCGAGATCAAGGCCGCCGCTCGCGATCCGGGCGTGCGCGCGAAGATCGGCGTGGTCGCCTATGACAAGCGCATCGATCCGATCGGCACCTGTGTCGGCATTCGCGGCTCGCGCGTGCAGGCCGTCCGTAATGAGCTCGGTGGCGAAAACGTCGACATCGTGCTATGGTCGGAAGACCCCGCCCAGTTCGTGATCGGCGCTCTCGCGCCGGCAGCCGTGCAGTCGATCGTCGTCGATGAAGAAAAACATTCGATGGACGTCGTCGTCGACGAGAACGAACTCGCGGTCGCGATCGGCCGCAGCGGCCAGAACGTGCGTCTTGCCAGCGAACTCACCGGCTGGCAGATCAACATCATGACGCCGGACGAATCTGCGCAGAAGCAGAATCAGGAGCGCGGCGTTCTGCGCGACCTGTTCATGGCGCGTCTCGATGTCGACGAGGAAGTCGCCGACATCCTGATCGACGAAGGCTTCACGAGCCTCGAAGAGATCGCCTACGTGCCGCTCAACGAAATGCTCGAAATCGAGGCATTCGACGAAGACACCGTTCACGAACTCCGTAACCGCTCGCGCGACGCATTGCTGACGCAGGCGATCGCGAACGAAGAAAAGGTCGAAAATGTAGCGCTCGACCTGAAGAGCCTGGACGGCATGGACGCCGACCTGCTCGCGAAGCTGGCCGAACATCAGGTTCAGACGCGCGACGAACTCGCCGAGCTGGCCGTGGATGAACTGGTCGAGATGACCGGAATGGAAGAGGATGCCGCTAAGGCGTTGATCATGAAAGCACGTGAACACTGGTTCCAGTGAGAAATGACCATGGCGCACTGAATTGAACGCGGCCGCGAGGCCGCATGACCCGATGCTAACCGCAAGGAATCGGTCCTTGCATTAAGAGGAATGAATGGCGAGTAACAACGTAGCCCAATTTGCCGCGGAACTGAAAATGCCTGCTGGCGTGCTGCTCGAGCAGCTGCAGGCAGCGGGCGTCCAGAAGGCGAGCGAAGACGACAACCTGTCCGAGGCGGACAAGGCGCGTCTGCTCGATCACTTGCGCAAGTCGCATGGCTCGAACGATGCCGACAAGCGCAAGATCACGCTGACGCGCCGGCATACGTCGGAGATCAAGCAGTCCGATGCGACGGGCAAAGCTCGCACCATTCAGGTCGAGGTGCGCAAGAAGCGCACGTTCGTCCGCCGCGACGAGACCGTCGCGGAAGGCGGGGATGCATCGAATCATGTGGCCGAGAGTTCGGATGCCGAAGATCTCGAACTTCAGCGTCGTGAAGAGGAAGCGCGTCACGAGGCCGAACTGCTCGAAAAGCAGGCGCAGGAACTGAAAGCTCGCCAGGAACAGCTCGAACGCGAAGAGGCCGAGCGCCAGGCGCGCGAGCAGGCTGCAGAAGCCGAGCGTCAGCGCGCGGAAGAAGAGGCGAAGAAGCGCGCGGCGGCTGTGGCCGAAGCGGCGGCTCGCGAGAAGGCCCAGCAGGCGGCACAGGCTGCGGAGCCGGTTGCCGCGAAGGGCAGCGAGCAGGACGACGAACGCGCGGCGGCGGAACGTGCTGCGCAACGCGAAGCCGCGAAAAAAGCGGAAGACGCCGCGCGTCAGGCCGCCGAGAAAGCGCGTGCCGAGCAGGAAGAAATCGCCAAGCGCCGCGCGGCGGCGGAAGCCGAAGCGCGCGCGATTCGCGAAATGATGAACACGCCGCGCAAGGCGCAGGTGAAGGCGCCGGAACCGGCACCGAAGCCCGTCGAGCCGGCCAAGGCCGCCGAAGCGAAGGGCACGCTGCACAAGCCGGCCCGTCCGGCAGGCGAAGCGCCGGCCCGTCCGGCTGCGAAAAAGCCGGCAGCCGCGGCGCCGGCCTCGACCACGAGCGCTCCGTCCGCCGGCGACAAGAAAAAACCCGGCGGCGGCAAGAGCGGCAGCTGGCAGGACGACGCAGCGAAGCGCCGCGGCATCAAGACGCGCGGCGATTCGAGCGGTGGCGTCGATCGCGGCTGGCGCGGCGGTCCGAAGGGCCGCGGCAAGCATCAGGAACAGTCCACCACGTTCCAGGCGCCGACCGAGCCGATCGTGCGTGAAGTGCACGTGCCGGAAACCATCACCGTTGCCGATCTCGCGCACAAGATGGCGGTGAAGGCGTCGGAAGTCATCAAGGTGATGATGAAGCTCGGCCAGATGGTCACGATCAACCAGATGCTGGACCAGGAAACGGCGATGATCATCGTCGAGGAACTGGGCCACCACGCGGTCGCGGCGAAGCTGGACGATCCGGAAGCGATGCTGGTCGAAGGCGAAGTGAGCGATGCCGAAGCGCTGCCGCGTCCGCCGGTCGTCACCGTGATGGGTCACGTCGACCACGGCAAGACCTCGCTGCTCGACTACATCCGCCGCGCGAAGGTGGCGGCGGGCGAAGCGGGCGGCATTACGCAGCACATCGGCGCTTACCACGTCGAAACGCCGCGCGGCGTCATCACGTTCCTCGACACGCCAGGTCACGAAGCTTTTACGGCAATGCGTGCACGCGGTGCGAAGGCCACCGACATCGTGATTCTGGTCGTGGCCGCCGACGACGGCGTGATGCCGCAGACGAAGGAAGCGATTTCCCACGCGAAGGCCGGCGGCGTGCCGCTCGTCGTCGCGATCAACAAGATCGACAAGCCGGATGCGAACCTCGAGCGCGTGAAGCAGGAGCTCGTCGCGGAAGGTGTCGTGCCGGAAGAATACGGCGGCGATTCGCCGTTCGTGCCGGTGTCGGCGAAAACCGGCGCGGGCATCGACGATCTGCTCGAAAACGTGCTGCTGCAGGCCGAAGTGCTGGAACTGAAGGCACCGGTCGAAGCACCGGCCAAGGGTCTCGTCATCGAAGCGAAGCTCGACAAGGGTAAGGGCCCGGTGGCCACGATCCTCGTGCAGTCGGGTACGCTGAACCGTGGCGACGTCGTGCTCGCGGGCAGTGCCTACGGCCGCGTGCGTGCCATGCTCGACGAAACCGGCAAGCCGACCAAGTCCGCAGGCCCGTCGATCCCGGTCGAAATCCAGGGTCTGTCGGAAGTGCCGCAGGCCGGGGAAGAAGTCATCGTCATGCCGGACGATCGCAAGGCGCGTGAAGTCGCGCTGTTCCGTCAGGGCAAGTTCCGCGACGTCAAGCTCGCGAAGCAGCAGGCCGCGAAGCTCGAAAACATGCTCGAGCAGATGGGCGAAGGCGAAGTGCAGTACATGCCGCTCATCGTCAAGGCCGACGTGCAGGGCTCGCAGGAAGCGCTGGTCCAGTCGCTGCAGAAGCTCTCCACCGACGAAGTGCGCGTGCAGATCGTGCACGGCGCGGTCGGCGGCATCAGCGAGTCGGACGTCAACCTCGCAACGGCGTCGAAGGCGGTCATCATCGGCTTCAACACCCGTGCGGATGCGCAGGCTCGCAAGCTCGCGGAATCCAACGGCGTCGACATCCGCTACTACAACATCATCTACGACGCAGTGGATGAGGTGAAGGCGGCCATGTCGGGCATGCTGGCGCCGGAGAAGCGCGAAGTCGTGACGGGCACGGTCGAAGTGCGCCAGGTCTTCAAGGTGCCAAAGGTCGGCGCGGTGGCCGGCTGTATGGTCACGGACGGTTTCGTCAAGCGCTCGTCGTCGGTGCGTGTGCTGCGCAACAACGTCGTCATCTTCACGGGCGAGCTCGATTCGCTCAAGCGCTTCAAGGACGACGTCAAGGAAGTCCGTCAGGGCTTCGAGTGCGGTATGTCGATCAAGAACTTCAACGATATCGTCGAAGGCGATCAGTTCGAAGTGTTCGAGGTCACCGAAGTCGCGCGTACGCTGTAATTCACGCGACACGGCACAACGGGCGGAGCGGGCTTTAACGCCCGCTCCGCCCGTTGTTTTTGAGGCCGCCGTTGCGCGACCGCGCGAACCATTTTTTGTATCCGTCAACGCGGATCATCAACACCATGCCTAAAAAACGTTCTTCTCCCAATCGCAACGTGCAGATCGCCGACCAGATCCAGCGCGACCTGTCGGAGCTGCTGCGCGAGGTCAAGGACCCGCGCATCGGCATCGTCACGATTCAGAGCGTCGAGCTGACGCCGGACTATGCGCACGCGAAGGTCTACTTCACGACGCTGACCGGTGACCCGCAGCAGACGCTCGAAGCGCTCAGTCATGCGGCGGGCCATCTGCACAACATGCTGTTCAAGCGCCTGCATATCCATACGGTGCCGACGCTGCATTTCCATTACGACAAAACGATCGAGCGCGCCGTCGAGATGTCGCGTCTGATCGACGAGGCGAACGCCACGCGCGCGAAAGACGACTGAGCGTGTCCCGTGCCGCGGTGTTCGCCGTAGCGCCCGGCGCCGTTTCGTATTCCTCGAAGTCTTTGCCTCACTGACATGACTGCACCTCAACGCCCCCGCGTGCCGCGTCGCGCGCTCGACGGCGTGCTGCTGCTCGACAAGCCGATCGGGCTGTCGAGCAACGACGCCCTGATTCGCGCGAAGCGTCTCTATCTGGCGAAAAAGGCGGGCCATACCGGCACGCTCGACCCGCTCGCGACCGGTCTGCTGCCGCTGTGTTTCGGCGAGGCCACCAAGTTTTCGCAAGACCTGCTCGAAGCCGACAAAACCTACGAGGCCACGATGCGCCTCGGCATTCGCACGACCACCGGCGACGCTGAAGGCGAAGCGCTCGACACGCGCGCCGTGACCTGCGACGAAGCGGCAGTGCGGGTGGCCTTGGCTCGCTTTATTGGCGATATCGTTCAGGTGCCGCCGATGTATTCGGCGCTCAAACGCGACGGCAAGCCGCTCTACGAATACGCGCGGGCCGGGCAGACGGTCGCGCGCGAAGGGCGTCAGGTGATGATCCATGCGCTCGAACTGATCGCGTGCGCGCTGCCCGACGTGACGTTTCGCGTGACGTGCAGCAAGGGCACCTATGTGCGCACGCTGGCCGAGGATATCGGCGAAGCGCTCGGTTGTGGCGCGCATCTGGTTGCGCTGCGGCGCACGGGCGCCGGCGCGCTGACGCTCGAACACGCGGTTACGCTCGATGCCTTGTCCGACGCGACGCAAGCCGAGCGAGACGGATGGCTGCAACCGGTCGATGCGTTGCTGTCGACGTTTCCCGAGGTCCACCTGAACGAAGACGACACGCGTCGCTTTCTGCACGGCCAGCGCCTGAAGCTGTCGTCGTTGACGATTGGCGCCGACGCCGCGAACGCGCCGCGCGTGAGGGTGTACGCGGCACAGGGGCGGCTCCTCGGCGTCGCGAAACAGGGCGAAGGCGTGCTGGCGCCCGAACGCCTGGTGGTGACGACCGGGAGCTAGGCTCGCGTAACGCGTGATGTCTGATCCGGAAGCGCAGCGACTTCATGCCGTCCTGCTTACGTTGCCGAACCGTTACGAAACCTCAGTGCGCCGCGGCCGCTGCCGCGCCGGCATCGCCGCCCGCCCGCTCCGGCCGTGTGATCCAGATCAGCGCGATCAGTGCGACGAAAATGCCGGCTGAAGTGAAGAACAGATCGTTCACGCCGAGTTGCGCGGCCTGCTGCGAGACCATGTTGTTGAAGAGGCCGTAGGTCTGCGCCTGGCTGAAGCCCGCGCTACCCATCTGCTGCATCGACTGATCGAACACCGGGTTGTACACGTTCGCCTGCGCGGTCAGCCGCGCGTGATGCGTGATCGTGCGGTGATCCCACGCGGTCTGGAAGATCGAGGTGCCGATGCCGCCGCACATGATCCGCACGAAGTTCGACAGACCCGATGCCGCCGGAATGCGATGACCCGGCAGACCCGACAGCGTGATCGACACGAGCGGGATGAAGAAGCCGGCCATGCCGATGCCTTGAATCAGCGTCGGCAGTGTCAGCGACCACGTATCGACGCCGGTCGTATAACGCGAGCGCATCCAGAAGCACAGCGCGAATATCAGGAACGACAGCGTCGCGATATAGCGCGGATCGGTGCGCGGCAGAACCTTGCCGGTGATCGGCGAGAGCAGGATCGCGAACAGCCCGACCGGCGCCATCACGAGTCCGGCCTCGGTTGCGGTGTAGCCGAGATCGGTTTGCAGCCACAGCGGCAGTAGCACGAGATTGCCGAAGTAGAGCCCGTAGCCGATCGACAGCGCGACCGTGCCGCCCGTGAAATTACGCCGGCTGAAGAGCGACAGGTCGACCACCGGATGCTCGGCCGTCAACTCCCATACGATGAAGAACGCGAGCGCGATCACGGCAACGAGCGCGAGCACGACGATCGTCGTCGACGAGAACCAGTCGAGGTCCTTGCCCTTGTCGAGCATGACCTGCAGCGAGCCGACCCAGACGATCAGCAGGCCGAGGCCGACGCCGTCGATCGGCGCCTTCTTGATGACCGAATCGCGGTTGCGGAAGATCATCCATGTCGCGACGGCCGCGATCGCGCCGACCGGAATGTTGACGTAGAAGATCCACGGCCACGAGATATTGTCGGAAATCCAGCCGCCGAGAATCGGGCCGGCGACCGGCGCAATCAGTGTGGTCATGGCCCACATCGACAACGCCATCGGCGCCTTCGCGCGCGGATAGCTCGCGAGCAGCAGCGTTTGCGACAGCGGAATCATCGGACCGGCCACCGCGCCTTGCAAGACGCGCGAGGCGAGCAGGAACGGCAGGTTCGGCGAGAGTCCGCACATCCATGACGAGATCACGAACAGCACGATCGACGCCATGAAGAGGCGCACCTGGCCGATGCGGTCGGTGAGCCAGCCAGTCAGCGGCACCGAGATCGCGTTGGCGACCGCGAACGACGTGATGACCCACGTGCCCTGGTCCGACGATACGCCGAGGTCGCCGGAAATCGACGGGATCGACACGTTCGCGATCGACGTGTCGAGCACGTTCATGAACACGGCGAGCGACACCGCGATGGTGCCGATCACCAGTTGCGCGCCCTCGAGCGGCGGGTGAGGGACTTGCGCCTGAGCCTGAGCCATTGAAAAAGCCTTCTATGAATCGTCGCGCGGAGTTTTAGCTGTTCCTTAGCCCTTCTTCGCCGTCGGCTGGGCGGCCGCGCCGCCGTTTTGCACCGTCGACTTCTGCGCACCGCCGTTCGCATTCGGCCCCGCGTTTTCCGCGATGATGCGTGCGATGACCGCATCGGCTTCGTCGCCGTACTTGTCGAAGACATTGGTCTGGTAGGCCGTGGTCGGTGCCTGGCCGAGCTGGCCGCCGGTCTCGTCCTTGATGTCGACGTCAGCCTGCATCGACAGACCGATGCGCAGCGGGTGCTTTTCGAGTTCCTGCGGATCGAGCGCGATACGCACCGGCAGACGCTGCACGACCTTGATCCAGTTGCCGGTCGCATTCTGCGCCGGCAGCAGCGAGAACGCCGAACCCGTGCCGGCCGAGAAGCCGACCACCTTGCCGTGATACGGCACCGACGAACCGTACACGTCGGCCGTCAGTTCGACCGGCTGGCCGATGCGCATATGCTTGAGCTGCACTTCCTTGAAGTTCGCGTCGACCCACACGTCGTGCAGCGGCACGATCGCCATCAGCGGCGTGCCCGGCGAGACGCGCTGGCCGACCTGCACCGAGCGCTTCGCGACGTAGCCCGTGACCGGCGCCGGCAGCGTGTTGCGCGCGTTGTTCAGATACGCGTCGCGAACCTTCGCGGCGGCGGCCTGCACGTTCGGGTGATCGGTGATCGTGGTGTTCGCGGTCAGCGCGTGGTTTGCCGCCAGTTGCTGTTTGGCGGCGTCGAGCGCGGCCTGGGCGGTTTTCACGGAATCGCGGGCATGCGAGATTTCTTCCTGCGACACCGCGCCGGTTTGCGCGACGGCCAGACGGCGCTTGAGGTCGTCCTCGGCGCGCGACAGATCGGCCTGGCGCGCCGCGACCTGCGCTTCGTACTGGCTGTCGTCGGCGAACAGGCCGCGCACCTGGCGCACCACCTGCGCGAGATTGGCCTCGGCCTGTTCGAGCGCGACGCGCGCGTCGGCCGGATCGAGCACGACGAGCGGGTCGCCGGCCTTGACGACCTGTGTGTCGTCGGCGTTCACCGCGATCACGGTGCCCGTGACCTGCGGCGTGATCTGCACGACGTTGCCGCTCACGTAAGCGTCGTCGGTGTCTTCATGAAAGCGCGCGACGAGGAAGTAGTACAGGCCGTACGCGACCGCGGCAATCAGGATCACGATGACGAGCAGCGTCATCATGCGCTTGCGTTTGCCGTTGTTCGCCGTTTGCGGCGGGGTGGCGGGCTGTTGGGGAGTGCTCATTGATGTGCTCCGGGTTCTTTTGTACGGCGTCGTTGACTCGTTGATTCGTGCGGATGCGTTGGCGTCGGCGTGGCGGTGGGCGGCTTATTTCGCGGCGGTGCTGGCGGCGGCACTCGTATCGGTGCCCGTTGCCGATGCCGGGGCGTCGGTCGGCACCACGAGACCGCTCCGGGTTGCGTCGAAGCCGCCGCCCAGCGCCTTGATGAGGCCGATCTGCAGATCGCGGCGGCGCATTTTCAGCCCCGTCACCGTCTGCTCGGCGGCGAGCCTGTTCTCGTCGGCGGTCAGTACCTGCAACTGCGGCGACAGGCCCGCCTTGTAGCGCACCACGGCGAGCTGATACGCTTTGCTCGACGCGTCGAGCGCGCGCTGGGCGTCGCCCGACTGCTGGTCGATCGAGCGGATCGACGATACCTGCGTCGACACGTCCTGCAGCGCGTTAATCAGCGTCTGGTTGTAGTTCGCGACGTCGAGGTCGAAGTCGGCATAGCGGCCCTTCAGCTGCGCGCGCAGCGCGCCGGCGTCGAAGATCGGTAGATGGATCGCCGGGCCGAACTGGGTCTGACGGCTCGCCGCGGTCAGAAAGCGCCCCCAGCCGAGCGCGTCGAAACCGAAACCGGCCGCGAGGTTCACGTCCGGGAAAAACTCGGCTTTCGCTTCCTTGACGTCGTGCATCGCGGCTTCGACCTGCCAGCGCGCGGCGACGATGTCCGCGCGGCGCGCCACCAGATCGGCCGGGATGTTGTCCGGCAGCGCGACCGTGTCGCCGCCCGTGAGCGCGGGTTTGGCGATCTGCATGCCGCGGTCCGGGCCCTTGCCGAGCAGCGCGCCGAGCTGATAGCGCACGACCGTGATCTGGCCGTCGAGGTCGGTCAGGTTCGACTGGCTGGTCGCGATGTTGCCGACGGCCGTTTGCTTCTCGACGTTGGAGTCGAGACCGGCGGCCACGCGGCCGTTGGTGATGCGGCCGACATCCTGGCGGTTGGCGATCTCGCGCGCGGCGATATCGCGGAACGCATACAGCTGCGCGAGTTGGTTGTAGGTACTCGCCACCGACGCGGCGAGCGTCACGCGCGCCTGCTGTACGTCCGCTTCGGCGGCTTTCTGCTGCGACACGGCCTGGCCGAGACGCTGGCGGTTCTTGCCCCACAGGTCGAGGTCCCACGACGCGCTCGCGAGCACGTTGTTTTCGCTAAACCACGTGCCGCCGTACGGGGGCGGGTAGAGACCGTTCGCCGAGAACAGTTCGCGCGTCCACGAATAGCTGCCGTTGACCTTCGGGAACAGCGCCGAGCGCGAGCTTTCGATATACGACGAAGCCTTCGCGAGACGCGCCTGCGCCTGGGCGATCGACGGGCTGCCCTCGAGCGCTTCCGCGATCAGCTTCGGCAGTTGCGGGTCGCCGAACTGGTTGGCCCAGTCGAGCGAGGGCCACTGGCCACCTTCGCTGGGCAGGCTCTGCGTCGACTCATACTGCGCCGGCGACGCGATCTGCTTGTCGCTCTTCACGCCGATGTAGTTCGCGCACCCCGTGAGGGCGAGCGCCGTCACCGCGGCGGCGACGGCGGCCCGGCTGGGAAGCGCGGGCGCGGACAGGAAAAGGGATTTCATCGCTCGACTCTTTGAGTGGAAGGTAATGATGGACGCAGCAAGCAATTTCTCAGGATTTGCCGTCGGGATTGCCGGCGGTCTCGCGGGTCAGTCCCGTCTGTTCGCCGGAATTGACGAGCACCCGGCGCAGCATGCTCTTCAGGAAACCCACTTCCTCGGCGGTGAAACCGTTCAGCAGGCTGTCGAGCACACTATTGAAAATGCCCGGCATGCGGGCGGCGATTGCGTGGCCTTCGGGTGTCAGCGCGAGGCGCACGACGCGCCGGTCTTCGTTGCTGCGCACCCGGGTGAGCAGGCCGCGCTTTTCGAGCCGGTCGATCAGACGGGTGACGGCGCTGGCGTCGATGCCGTATTCGCGGGCCAGTTCGGCGGCCAGCAGGCATTTGCCGCTCGCCACCATGAACAGGATGCTGCCCTGCTGGCTGGTGATGCCCAACTCGGCCATGCTGCGCTGCGTGATCAGGTTGGACATGGTCGATTTCACCCGCGAGAGGAGATAGCCGACGCTTTCGCCGAGTTGATACTCGCTAAGGTCCGGCATGGATTCGGTGGACGGCTCCGACATGATTCTCGTGCGAATGCAATGGTTGACTAGGCATTAGTATAGTCGGCTGTTGATTGACGCGACAAGCGTTATTACAGCTTAGGCAAGGATTCTTTCCCGCTCGGACGATGAGGGTAAGGTTCGTCGAGGGGCGGCGCCGGGGCGGGTTGCCAGCCGGCACGCAGTAGAAGAAAGAAGGGCGGTCTATCGGGGAATACCAGAGAGCATCATTTCGCCATGCTATAATGTTGGGTTCCCAAAAGTGCGCTTTGG
Organism: Paraburkholderia sp. Ac-20342; assembly: GCF_017104985.1. Classification (NCBI taxonomy): domain Bacteria; kingdom Pseudomonadati; phylum Pseudomonadota; class Betaproteobacteria; order Burkholderiales; family Burkholderiaceae; genus Paraburkholderia; species Paraburkholderia sp. Ac-20342. The sequence continues at coordinate 47,007 of NZ_JAAGPQ010000045.1, forward strand.
GCTTGTTGTCGGGGTGATCTCCCCAACCAGCAGCATAAGCAAGCGGCGCACTCCAACTGTCTCCAGGTTTCCTATGACCCGCGCCCTACGCAACATCGCCATCATTGCTCACGTCGACCACGGCAAGACCACGCTCGTCGACCAGCTCCTCCGCCAGACCGCCACGTTCCGCGAGAACCAGCAGATCGCCGAGCGCGTGATGGACTCGAACGACATTGAAAAGGAGCGCGGCATCACGATCCTGTCGAAGAACTGCGCGGTGGAGTACGAAGGCACGCACATCAACATCGTCGACACGCCGGGGCACGCCGACTTCGGCGGCGAAGTGGAGCGCGTGCTGTCGATGGTCGACTCGGTGCTGCTGCTCGTCGACGCGGTGGAAGGCCCGATGCCGCAAACCCGCTTCGTCACGAAGAAGGCGCTCGCGCTCGGCCTGAAGCCGATCGTCGTGGTCAACAAGGTCGACCGCCCGGGTGCGCGCGTCGACTGGGTCATCAACCAGACTTTCGACCTGTTCGACAAGCTCGGCGCAAGCGAAGAGCAGCTCGATTTCCCGATCGTCTACGCATCGGGTCTCAATGGTTATGCCGGCCTCACGGCGGACGTGCGCGACGGCGACATGCGGCCGCTGTTCGAGGCGATCCTCAGGCACGTGCCGGTGCGCCCGGCCGACCCGGAAGGTCCGCTGCAACTGCAGATCACCTCGCTCGACTATTCGTCGTACGTCGGCCGTATCGGTATCGGTCGTATCACGCGCGGCCGCATCAAGCCGGGCATGGCCGTCGCGGTACGCTCGGGTCCGGAAGGCGAAATCCTCAATCGCAAGATCAACCAGGTGCTGTCGTTCAAGGGGCTCGACCGCGTGCAGGTCGACTCGGCTGAAGCGGGCGACATTGTGCTGATCAACGGTATCGAGGAAGTCGGCATCGGCGTGACGATCTGTTCGCCGGAACAGCCGGAAGCGCTGCCGATGATCACGGTCGACGAACCCACGCTGACGATGAACTTCCTCGTCAACTCGTCGCCGCTCGCGGGCCGCGAGGGCAAGTTCGTCACGAGCCGCCAGATTCGCGACCGCCTGATGAAGGAACTGAATCACAACGTCGCGCTGCGCGTGCGCGATACCGGCGACGAAACCACGTTCGAAGTGGCGGGCCGCGGCGAGCTGCACCTGACCATTCTGGTCGAAAACATGCGCCGCGAAGGCTATGAGCTGGCCGTGTCGCGTCCGCGCGTGGTGATGCAGGAAGTCGACGGTGTCAAGCACGAGCCGTACGAAAACCTGACCGTCGACATGGAAGATGCCCACCAGGGCGGCGTGATGGAAGAGCTTGGCCGCCGCAAGGGCGAAATGCTCGACATGGCGTCGGACGGCCGTGGCCGCACGCGTCTCGAGTACCGCATTTCGGCGCGCGGCCTGATCGGCTTCCAGTCGGAATTCCTCACGCTCACGCGCGGCACGGGCCTGATGAGCCACACGTTCGATTCGTACCAGCCGGTCAAGGACGGCGCGGTCGGCGAGCGCCGCAACGGCGTGCTGATCTCGCAGGACGACGGCGCGGCCGTTGCGTACGCACTGTGGAAGCTGCAGGACCGCGGCCGCATGTTCGTGTCGCCGGGCGAGGCGCTGTACGAAGGCATGATCATCGGCATTCACAGCCGCGACAACGACCTCGTCGTGAATCCGATCAAGGGCAAGCAGCTCACCAACGTGCGCGCCTCGGGCACCGACGAGGCCGTGCGTCTCGTGCCGCCGGTCCAGCTGTCGCTCGAATACGCGGTCGAATTCATCGACGACGACGAACTCGTCGAAGTCACGCCGAAGTCGATCCGTCTGCGTAAGCGCTACCTGAAGGAACACGAGCGCCGCAGCGCGAGCCGCAACAAGGTTGCCGAGTAAGCGACCGCAAGCCGGCGTGACCGGATAGCAGTAATGGAAGCCACCTTCGGGTGGCTTCGCTGTTTTCGGCCCATCCGTGAAACGCCCGCCGTCACGGGCGTTTGCCCCTATGCGGTTCGCTATCTGGGCTATTCGTTCTGTGCTATGCTCCCGGGTGCACTGTTTTAGGTCCTTCCAAGCAAGACTTGATTCGCGCAATCCGCTAAACGGTCAGGCCGTGTCGCGGAAGGTTCTGTAACCCGCTATTTCTCGAGAAGCTCGAAGAAAGGTGAGCGTAAAAATGATGAAGCAATTCCAGTCGAACTCTTATCTGTTCGGCGGCAATGCTCCGTACGTCGAAGAAATGTACGAAGCGTATCTCGATAATCCGGCGTCGGTGCCCGAGACCTGGCGCAGCTATTTCGATGCGTTGCAAAACGTGCCCGCATCGGACGGCAGCAACGCCAACGACGTGGCCCACGGCCCGATCGTCGAGTCGTTTGCCCAGCGCGCCAAGGCCAATGCCTTCCTGCCGCGCGCAACGGCCGGCGGCGAAGACCTCGCCACTTCCCGCAAACAGGTCTACGTCCAGTCCCTCATCGGCGCATATCGCTTCCTCGGCTCGCAATGGGCCAATCTCGATCCTCTGAAGCGCCGCGAACGTCCCGCAATCCCCGAACTTGAACCCGCGTTCTACGACTTCACCGAAGCCGACATGGACCAGGAGTTCAGTGCAACGAACCTGTACTTCGGGTTCGAGCGGGCGACGCTGCGCGACATCGTCAAGGCGCTGCGCGACACGTACTGCGGCACGATCGGCGCCGAGTACATGTACATCAGCGATCCGGAGCAGAAGCGCTGGTGGAAGGAACGGCTCGAATCGATCCGCTCGACGCCGAACTTCAGCAACGACAAGAAGAAGCACATCCTGAACCGCCTGACGGCCGCTGAAGGCCTCGAGCGTTTCCTGCACACCAAGTACGTCGGCCAGAAGCGCTTCTCGCTCGAAGGCGGCGAGAGCTTCATCGCGGCGATGGACGAAGTCGTGCGCCACGGCGGCGCGAACGGCGTCCAGGAAATCGTCATCGGCATGGCGCACCGCGGCCGTCTGAACGTGCTGGTCAACACGCTCGGCAAGATGCCGGCCGACCTGTTCGCCGAATTCGAAGGCAAACACGTCGACGATCTGCCGGCCGGCGACGTGAAGTACCACAAGGGCTTCTCGTCGGACGTCGCAACGGAAGGCGGCCCGGTTCACCTGTCGCTCGCGTTCAACCCGTCGCACCTCGAAATCGTCAACCCGGTGGTCGAGGGTTCGGCGAAGGCCCGTATGGACCGTCGCGGCGACGAAACCGGCCTGCAGGTGCTGCCGGTGCAGATCCACGGCGACGCGGCTTTCGCGGGCCAGGGCGTCGTGATGGAAACGCTGAACCTCGCGCAAACGCGCGGTTACGGCACGCACGGCACGCTGCACATCGTCATCAACAACCAGATCGGCTTCACGACGTCGGACCCGCGCGATTCGCGCTCGACGCTGTACTGCTCGGACGTCGTCAAGATGATCGAGGCGCCGGTGCTGCACGTGAACGGCGACGATCCCGAGGCGGTCGTGCTGGCGATCCAGCTCGCGATCGATTTCCGGATCCAGTTCCACAAGGACGTCGTCGTCGACATCGTCTGCTTCCGCAAGCTCGGCCACAACGAGCAGGACACCCCGGCGGTCACGCAGCCGCTCATGTACAAGACGATCGCGAAGCATCCGGGCACGCGCGCGCTGTACGCTGAAAAGCTCGTGCAGCAAGGCGTGATCTCGGCCGACGAAGGCGACGAATTCGTCAAGGCCTACCGCAAGGCGATGGACGAAGGCCACCACACGGTCGACCCGGTGCTCTCGAACTACAAGAGCAAGTACGCGGTGGACTGGGTGCCGTTCCTGAACCGCAAGTGGACCGACGCGGCCGACACGGCCGTGCCGCTCGCGGAACTGAAGCGCCTCGCCGAGCGCATCACCACGATTCCCGAAAACTTCAAGGTGCACCCGCTCGTCGAGCGCGTGATCAACGACCGTCGCGCCATGGGCCGCGGCGAAGCGAAGCTCGACTGGGGCATGGGCGAGCACCTCGCGTTCGCGTCGCTGGTCGCATCGGGTTACGCGGTGCGCCTGACCGGTCAGGATTCGGGCCGCGGCACGTTCACGCACCGTCACGCGGTGTTGCACGACCAGAACCGCGAACGCTGGAACGACGGCACCTACGTGCCGCTGCAGAACATCGCCGAAGGTCAGGCGAAGTTCACGGTGATCGACTCGGTGCTGTCGGAAGAAGCGGTGCTCGGCTTCGAATACGGCTACTCGACCGCTGAACCGAACACGTTCGTCGCATGGGAAGCGCAGTTCGGCGACTTCGTGAACGGCGCGCAGGTCGTGATCGACCAGTTCATCTCGTCGGGCGAAGTGAAGTGGGGCCGCGTCTCGGGCCTGACCATGATGCTGCCGCACGGCTACGAAGGACAGGGTCCGGAGCACTCGTCGGCACGTATCGAGCGTTTCCTGCAACTGTGCGCGGACCACAACATGCAGGTCGTTCAGCCGACCACGCCGGCGCAGATTTTCCACCTGCTGCGTCGCCAGATGATCCGCCTGTTCCGCAAGCCGCTGATCGTCTTCACGCCGAAGTCGCTGCTGCGTCACAAGGAAGCCGTGTCGGATCTGTCGGAACTCGCGAAGGGTTCGTTCCAGCCGGTGCTCGGCGAAACCGACGAGTCGATCGACGCGAAGAAGGTCAAGCGCGTGATCGCCTGCTCGGGCCGCGTGTACTACGACCTCGTCGCGCATCGCCGCGAAGCGAAGGCGAACGACGTCGCGATCATCCGTATCGAACAGCTCTATCCGTTCGCGCACAAGCAGTTCGAAGCGGAAATGAAGAAGTACGACAACGCGACCGAAGTGGTCTGGGTGCAGGACGAGCCGCAGAATCAGGGCCCGTGGTTCTACATCGAGCACCACCTGAAGGAAGGCATGAAGGACGGGCAGAAGCTGGCGTACAGCGGCCGTCCGGCTTCGGCCTCGCCGGCAGTCGGTTACTACGCGAAGCACTACGAGCAGCAGAAGGCGCTGGTCGAAGGCGCTTTCGGCCGCCTCAAGAGCGCGTCGATCGCTAAATAAGGAAACAGTCGAGCCGGGAAAGGTGCACCGTAGTGCATTTTTCCCGCGCCGCGCCGAACCGCGTCGAACGGTTCCCATGAGGTTCAGGCGCGGCGCCCGAGGTTCGCAGGCGGTCGTGAAGAAGCGCCGTCACCCGATACGTATTCAGGATACTCATAATGGCTATTGTTGAAGTCAAGGTTCCCCAGCTCTCCGAGTCGGTCTCGGAAGCCACCATGCTGCAGTGGAAGAAGAAGCCGGGCGAGGCTGTCGCCCAGGACGAAATCCTCATCGAAATCGAGACCGACAAGGTCGTGCTCGAAGTGCCGGCTCCGGCTGCGGGCGTGCTCGCGCAAGTCATCTCGAACGACGGCGACACCGTCGTGGCCGACCAGGTGATCGCGAAGATCGACACCGAAGGCAAGGCAGGCGCCGCTGCCGTCGAAGCCGAAGTGAAGCCGGCTCCGGTTGCCGAAGCTGCTGCGGCACCGGCCGCTCAGGCTGCCGCCGCAACGGGTTCGAACACCGCGGCTTCGCCGGCTGCCGGCAAGCTGATGGCGGAGAAGGGCCTGGCCGCTGGCGACGTCGCCGGCACGGGCCGCGATGGCCGCATCACGAAGGGCGACGTGCTCGCCGCCGGCGCTCCGGCTGCCAAGGCCGCACCGGCACCGGCTGCCGCACCGAAGGCCGCCAAGCCGTCGTTGCCGGACGTCAAGGCTCCGGCATCGGCCGACCAGTGGCTCAAGGACCGTCCGGAACAGCGCGTGCCGATGTCGCGTCTGCGTGCGCGTATCGCCGAGCGTCTGCTCGAGTCGCAGCAAACCAACGCCATCCTCACGACGTTCAACGAAGTGAACATGGCGCCGGTCATGGACCTGCGCAACAAGTACAAGGACAAGTTCGAGAAGGAACACGGCGTGAAGCTCGGCTTCATGTCGTTCTTCGTGAAGGCGGCTGTTCACGCGCTGAAGAAGTTCCCGCTCGTGAACGCGTCGATCGACGGTAACGACATCGTTTATCACGGCTACTTCGACATCGGTATCGCGGTCGGTTCGCCGCGCGGTCTGGTGGTGCCGATCCTGCGCAATGCGGATCAGATGAGCCTCGCCGACATCGAGAAGAAGATCGCCGAATTCGGCCAGAAGGCGAAGGACGGCAAGCTGTCGATCGAAGAAATGACGGGCGGTACGTTCTCGATCTCGAACGGCGGCGTGTTCGGCTCGATGCTGTCGACCCCGATCATCAACCCGCCGCAGTCCGCGATTCTCGGCGTGCATGCCACCAAGGAACGCGCTGTGGTCGAAAACGGCCAGATCGTGATCCGCCCGATGAACTACCTCGCGCTCTCGTACGACCACCGTATCATCGACGGCCGCGAAGCGGTGCTGTCGCTGGTCGCGATGAAGGACGCGCTGGAAGATCCGGCGCGCCTGCTGCTCGACCTGTAAGCGCACGTTCCACTGGCGCCGGCCGGCGTGGCCAGCCGGCGCCATCCGCAGTAAGTCTTCAAGCATTCAGCAGTACCGGAACGGCGCGCGCCACCTTAGGTGGCCCGGCGCCGTTCCGTCATCAAAGGGATTGTCATGTCCAAAGAATTTGACGTCGTCGTGATCGGCGCGGGCCCCGGCGGTTATATCGCCGCCATTCGCGCAGCGCAGCTCGGCAAGACCGTCGCATGTATCGAAAAGTGGAAGAATCCGGCCGGCGCGCTGAAGCTCGGCGGCACCTGCCTGAACGTCGGCTGCATTCCGTCGAAGGCGCTGCTCGCGTCGTCGGAAGAGTTTGAAAACGCTTCGCATCACCTCGCTGACCACGGTATTTCGGTGGGCGACGTGACGGTCGATATCTCGAAGATGATGGCCCGCAAGGACGGCATCGTCGAGAAGATGACCAAGGGCATCGAATTCCTGTTCCGCAAGAACAAGATCACGTGGCTCCAGGGCCATGGCAAGTTCGCCGGCAAGACCGACGCCGGCGTGCAGATCGAAGTGAGCGGCGAAGGCGAAACCGAAGTCGTCACGGCGAAGAACGTGATCATCGCGACGGGTTCGAAGGCGCGTCATCTGCCGGGCATTCCGGTCGACAACAAGCTGATCGCCGACAACGAAGGCGCGCTCTCGTTCGACTCGGCACCGAAGAAGCTGGCCGTGATCGGCGCGGGCGTGATCGGTCTGGAACTCGGCTCGGTGTGGCGCCGCCTCGGCGCGGAAGTGACCGTGCTCGAAGCGCTGCCGGAATTCCTCGGCGCGGCTGACCAGGCGCTCTCGAAAGAAGCGGCCAAGCAGTTCAAGAAGCAGGGTCTCGACATTCACGTCGGCGTGAAGGTCGGCGAAGTGAAGACGAGCGCGAACGGCGTGACGATCGTCTACACGGATAAGGACGGCAACGCGCAGACGCTCGAAGCCGACCGTCTGATCGTGTCGGTCGGCCGCGTGCCGAACACCGACAACCTCGGCCTCGAAGCGATCGGCCTGAAGGCCAACGAGCGCGGCTTCATCGACGTGAACGACCACTGCGCGACGGCCGTGCCGAACGTGTATGCGATCGGCGACGTGGTGCGCGGCCCGATGCTCGCGCACAAGGCCGAAGACGAAGGCGTGCTGGTCGCGGAAGTGATCGACGGCCAGAAGCCGCACATCGACTACAACTGCGTTCCGTGGGTGATCTACACCGAGCCGGAAATCGCATGGGTCGGCAAGACCGAGCAGCAACTGAAAGCCGAAGGCCGCGAGATCAAGACGGGCCAGTTCCCGTTCATGGCGAACGGCCGCGCGCTCGGCATTGCGAAGGCGGACGGTTTCGTCAAGATGATCGCCGACGCGAAGACCGACGAGCTGCTCGGCGTGCACATCATTTCGGCCAACGCATCGGACCTGATCGCGGAAGCCGTGGTGGCGATGGAATTCAAGGCAGCCTCGGAAGACATCGGCCGCATTTGCCATCCGCACCCGTCGCTGTCGGAAGTCATGCGCGAAGCGGCACTCGCCGTGGACAAGCGCGCGCTGAACATGTAAGCGCGCACGCCTGAGCCGAAACGCAATCCTGGTATCGCCGAAGGCGGGCGGGTTCACTCCCTCCCGCCTTTCTTTTTTGCAGCAACACGATGAACGTCACCGAATACTACGAAAAAGAACTGCAGACTCGCGGTTATCAATCGGACCCGGCGCAGCGCGCGGCGGTCGACCGCCTGCAGCGGTGCTATGAAGAGTGGGTCGAATACAAGTCGCGCCGCTCGAATGCGTTCAAGAAGCTGATCAATCACCCGGATCTACCGCGCGGCGTGTACATGTGGGGCGGCGTCGGGCGCGGCAAGAGCTTCCTGATGGACAGTTTCTACATGATCGTGCCGGTGCAGCGAAAGACGCGTCTGCATTTCCACGAGTTCATGCGCGAAGTGCATCGCGAACTCGAAGAACTGAAAGGCCAGGCCGATCCGCTCGACGAACTCGCGCGCCGCATCGCGAAGCGCTACCGGCTGATCTGTTTCGACGAATTCCACGTATCGGACATCGCCGACGCGATGATTCTGTACCGTCTGCTCGACAAGCTGTTCGAGAACGGCGTGCAGTTCGTGATGACGTCCAACTACGATCCCGATACGCTGTATCCGGACGGTCTGCATCGCGACCGCATGCTGCCCGCGATCGAGCTCATCAAGAACAGGCTCGACGTGCTCAACGTCGATGCGGGCATCGACTATCGGCGCCGCACGCTGGCGCAGGTCGAGATGTATCACTCGCCGCTCGGCGCCGCCGCCGACAAGGCGCTGCGCGACGCTTTCGCGCGGCTTGCCGCGGTGCCCGACGAAAGCCCGCTGCTGCATATCGAGAAGCGCGAGCTGAAGGCGCTGCGCCGCGCCGACGGCGTCGTCTGGTTCGACTTCGCGACGCTGTGCGGCGGCCCGCGCTCGCAGAACGACTACCTTGAGCTCGCGAGCCGTTTTCACGCGGTGATTCTCTCCGGCGTGCCGCAGATGACGGTGCGCATGGCCTCGGAAGCGCGCCGCTTCACATGGCTCATCGACGTGTTCTACGACCACAAGGTCAAGCTGCTGATGTCGGCCGCGGTGCCGCCGGAGCAGTTGTACGTCGACGGGCCGATGGCTAACGAATTCACGCGCACGGTGTCGCGCATCGTCGAGATGCAGTCGAAGGAATATCTCGATACGCCGCGCCGGATCGTCGATACGTCGCTGACGTAAGCCGGCTGCGGTCGCGCATCCGGATTTATCGGACAACGCATTTCAAGATTCGGAGTCGTCTTATATTCCGCGAACGGATGACTGGCTATCTTTTGTTGTAGTTCTGACAAAGGAGGAAGCATGAATCCGTACCGCGATATTACCGATGAAGAATGGCGCCGCGTCGCGCCGCTACTGCCCGAACTGCGTCCGCGCGTCGAGTTGCGCGGCCGGCCGCTTGCCAATACGCGCGCGGTGCTCAATGGCGTGCTGTGGGTCATGTACAGCGGTGCGACCTGGTCCGCGATGCCGCGCAAATACCCGTCGTATCAAACCTGTCACCGCCGCTTCAAAACATGGTATGAGTCCGGCGTGCTCAAGCGCGTGACCGGGCTGCTGCTCGGTGCGTCGAGCGAGGAACTCTGTCGCCTGATGGAAGCGCGCATGCGCACGCATGCGAACGTGCCGCAGAAGGGCAAGGCCGCGGCAAAGGCGCCCGCGGTGGTGCACGTGAAGCCCGGCGTGTGCAGTCCCGCAATCGCCACGCCGTCGCCGGAGTCGCCGTTCGTCTATGGCACGTCGCTCAGGCAGGCCGCATAGCCATGCGCGGGGTTGTCCGTCAATGAAAACGGCCGCGCGATTTTCATCGCCGGCCGTTTCCTGGTCATGCTGCGTGTCTGTTGTGTACCGGGCGCGCTATCGATCCGCTCCACCGCCCTACATCCGTTCAGGCAAGACGCCGCGCCTCACGCGCCACCTCTTACTGCTGGCGCACCCACGTCTGCGAGCGGCCCAGCAGCGAGACGCCAATATAGCCGCGCACCACGAGCTTGTTGCCGCCGTCTTCGAGATGCATCTTGCACTTGTAGACCTTGCCGTTCTCCGGGTCGAGAATCTGCCCGTGATCCCAGCTGTCGCCATCCTTCTTCATGCTGTCGACGATCGTCATGCCGAGAATCAACTGGTCCTTGCGCGCATCGGTGCATTCGGTGCAGCGGCGATCGGGCTGGTCGTTCGCGCCGAGCCCCTTGATGACCTTGCCGCTCAACTCGCCGTTGCCGTCCTGGGTGATCTGCACGAGTGCCTTCGGCTGGCCGGTGTGATCGTCGATCGTTTGCCAGGTGCCGACCGGCGTATCGGTTTGCGCCATCGCCGTCACGGCGCTTGCGAGCAGGGCACCGGCGAGCGCCGCGTGCCGGGCGGTGCGCAGCGCGATCGCGCGGGCGCGTTGAGTGAATTGCGTCATTGTCTTCCTCCTTGATGAGAGACGGCGCGATCGTGGTCGCGCGGCGTTATGAGCATCGTTGCCGGCGGCTGATGCGCCACCGGCCGGCGCGATGCGGGACGATGCCGGCGCGTTGCCGTTGGCATCGTCAGCGCAGAATACGCGAAAGTACGCATGCCGTTTGATAGTAGGACTTCTAATCGGCAACACGTACCCGATGCTTGCGCAGGCGTGTCAATTCAACTGGTAGGAGAACGTCGCATTGATGCGCGGACTGCGCGACGGGCTTTCCACCGGCGCGTCGCCGACCGCCTTCGCGACCGACAGATCGAGGCTGTAGAAGCGCGCATCGGTAATGCGGAAGCCGAACGCGATCGACGACAGGCGCGACGGTGCCGGCGTGCCCGCGTGCAGATACACGCGCGCCATGTCGAACGACACATACGGCGTGAACGATTGCAGATACGTGAAGCCGAGCGCAATCGGCCGGTTGACTTCGAAGATCGCGCCCCAGCCCGAATCGCCCGCCGCCTCGCCCGGCTCGTAGCCCTGCGCAAAACGTTGGGCGCCGAACGAGATCTGCTCCGAGGTCGGCAGCGATACCGCGCTGTACTGGCCCGTCAGCGAAACCGAGGTGCCGATCTTCAGCGGCCACTCGTTGGTCTGCGAGAAGCTCGCGCCGGTTCGCACGAAGTTGAGCGACGCCGGGTTCGTGCCGGTCGGGCCCGGCACGTTCGAGTCGATGGACTTCGACGCGCCGAGAATGTTGAACGCCTTCGCGACGTTGATGCTCGCGCGCCGCACCTGGCCCGGATCGACGGCCATGTAGTCGGCCTGCAACTGCATCACGCGCACCTGCGAGCGCAAGCCGATCTGCGCGCCGGTGTCGTCGTTGTGATAGCGGTCCTCGTTGTGCGAGGCATAGACCGACGCGGTGCCGATCACGCTGCGCGTGTTGCTCAGCAGGAGCGGGTAGGCGAGCGAGCCGCCGATCTTGTCGTTGATGACCGTGCGCGTGATGTTGGAGGCGAGGCCGGGAGTATCGACGGGGTTGCCGCGGTAGTGCGACGCGTCGATGTTGCCGGTCAGCCCGTTGCTGCCGATCGGCACGCCCGCGTGCGCGGCCAGATAGGTGACGTTGTCGCGGCCCTTGGGCAGCAGCGCCGATACGCTCAACTGTTCGCCGAGCGCGGTCAGCCCGTTGCTGGTGGCGGTCAGCAGGCCTTGTACGCCGGGCTGATTGAAGTTCAGGCCGCCGCTGAAGTCGATCGGCTTGCGCGTTACGTTCAGTTCGAGCGTGGTCGCGCCGTCGGTGTTCTGCGGCGGCGGCACGTTGGCGGCGACCTTGATGCCCGGCAACAGGCCGAGCACTTGGGTAAAGCGTTCGAAGGTCGCGCGGTGCAGCGGCTTGTCGGCGACGATGTGATCGGCGATCGCGCGAATCCTGTCTTCGGCCCGGCCCGGATTGCCCGTGACCTTGACCGCCGACACATAACCTTCGACGACCGTCACGCGCACCACGCCGTCGGCGAAAGTCTGCGCCGGGATGAACGCGAACGAGAGCGCGAAGCCGCGTTCCTGATAGAGCTTCGTGACGCCGTTGGCCACTTCGATCAGCTCGCCGATCGTGATGTCCTTGCCGACGAGCGGTGTGAAGCGCTGCGCGACCAGGTCGAACGGAATCGACTTCACGCCTTCGACTTTCACGCTCGAAGGCGTCAGATGGCGGGCGAGCAGTTCCTGAAGCTGAGGGGCTTGCGGCGCGACCTGCACGGTCACGTTCGGACCGCGGTCAGGGGCCTTGATCTGCGGCAGAGAATCGAGCGGATTGCCGCCGACCGGGCGGGATTGCGCATGGGCTTCCATCTGCGTCGCGCTGGCCGCGATGGCCGCGAGCGCGATGGTCCATCTACTCCATTGACTGCCATACCCGAATCTCATCGGATTTTCCTCGTATGCCATTTTTGTGTTGCGAGCGTGCCGCCTGGCCGGGCGGGTCTCGATCGCTTATAGGTGGCTCGACGCATATTGCCGTGCTGACGTATATATCGACACGAGCCCGGCGAGCTTGAGCATGCGTGACGCCTGTTATGAATTCGACTGTCTGCGCGCGATGCTTTTTCGCCGCGTTTCGCTTGCTGCATTGCGTTCGTGCATCTCGTTACCGCATTCCGCTACTGTAGGCACAGCATGGCGATATATGGATGCCGAATGCATCGCCCCGACATGCGTCGTCCGGCAAGCGCGCGCGAGTGCATCTTGCCGGACGGTTCATCTGCAACGCCGTTGCAGCGTCTGCATGAACGGCTTACTTATGGCTGAGCGGCAACAGGCTGCCGAGCAACGTCGACACGCCGCCCGTTGCACTGCCCGAACTACCCGTGGAGCTGCTCGAACCCGTCGTTGTGCTCAAGCCGCCGATCGAGCTCGTCACAGTCGTCAGCGTCGCGGTCAACTGACCGACGAGCGCCGTCACCGGCGCGAGCGCCTGGCCGCCGCTGCCCGAGCCGATATTCGTGAGGCCGCTCAGCGTGCCCGTGAGCGTCGTCAGCGGATTCGAGCCGCTGGCCGTGCCGCCGAGCAGCGACGTCAGCGAGCCGAGCGGCGTGCCGTTCAGCGTCGAAGTCAGGGAGCCGAGCGGCGAGCCGCCGAGCAGGGTCGTCAACGAACCGAGCGGATTGCTGCCGAGCCCGAGACTCGCGAGCGAGCTTTGCAGCGGGCTCAGCGGATTGCCGTTGGCGGGCGGTCCGCCAGCGACCACCACGTTGGTGCTGCCGACGAGGCTCGTGATCAAGCCGGGAATCGGATTCGCGCCGTTCGGGCCGTTCGGATTGACGAGGCCGCCCGCGTTCGTCACCGTGTTGCCGAGCGAGCTGACGAGCGCGCCGACGTCGGCGCCGAGCGGGTTGCCGGTGGCCGAGCCGACTTTCGAGCCCGCCGTGTTGAGCGCGCCGCCGACCTGCGCGAGCACGCCGCCGAGCGGTGCGCCGAGGCCGGTCTGCGTGCCGACCGTCTGCGTGATGAGACCCGCGCTCGTGACGATCGGCGCGATCGCCGTGCTGAGCGGCTGGGTGATCTGCTGCACCGGCGCCGAGTTGAGCACGTTGCCGAGCGTCGCGCCGCCCGCGTTCAACGCGGTGGCGGCCGTCGAGAGCGTGCCGGCGAGCGGCGTCGTCACGGGCGAGAGCGGCGCGAGCGTGCCGGAGCCGAGCCCGTTGACCGCGGTGCTCAGGCCTTGCACGACACCGCTCGTCGAGCTGACCACCGAACCGAGGCCGCCGACCGTCGTGCCGACCGGATTGCTCGTCGTGCCGGTCTGTCCGAGGCCGTTGCTGAGCGCGTCGGCGAGCGAATTGAGCGTGCCGCTCGTGCTCGACACCGCGCTGCCGACCCCTTGGGTGACCTGCGGGCTCAGGCCCGGGATCGTCTGCGACGCGATCGTGTTGCCGAGATCGCTGGTGGTTTGCGCGGCGACGGTGGCGAGACCGCTCGTGCCTTTGGACGTCGTCGTGGTCGTGCCCGGCGTATTGGTGCCGGAGTTGCCGCCGCTACCGGGGTTTGCAGCGCTCGGCGGCGCGCTGACTGTGCTGCCGCCGCACGCCGCGAGCAGGCTGGCGACCGCGACGGCGATCAGCGGTGCGCGCAACGACGAGACGGTCGCGCATGCCGCATGGAGAGAAAAAAAACGTTGAGTGGACATGGGTGCTCCTCCGTGTTCATCGTGTGCCGCGTACGGCCGATTTCGTGCAATTCCTTGCGATTGCTTGCGCCGTCACAACGTGCATTCCGGGTGGCGCGGCCCGGTGCGGGGCAAAGCGGGGGCCGTGGTCGGCCCCGGCGAATCTTTTGTCGAGCCTTGAAGCGCGGCCCGGAGTTGAAGCCTGGGGTTAAAGCTTGATGCCGAAGCGCGGGTGTTTCTGCGTGGCGGTCGTCGTGTGGCTGTCATGCGGCCGGCGGTTCGCGCCGCACTTCTGAGACGGCTCGGCGCGTGCCGTGGGCGCCGCCCGAGTCGCCCGAGTCGCGAACGGCGTGGCGCGATCACGTCCGATGGATACCGCCGTGCGCCGCGCCACCTTCTTCAGGCAAGCGGCTTACTTCTTCCCCAGTCCGCCGAGCACGCTGCCGAGCAGCGACGTCACCGGTGCGAGCGGATTGCTGCCCGTCGTGCCCTTGCCCGTCGTCGACGACAGCGAAATGCCGGCGGCCGGGTTCGTCGCCGAGCTGGTCGCCGCCGAATTCGTCGCCGTCGTGACGCCCGACGTCACACCGCCCAGCGTATTCGTGACGCTCGAGAGCAGGCCGGTGACCGGAGCGAGCAGGCCGCTGCTGCCGCCCGTCGTGTTCGTGAGCGTGCCTGTCACGCTGGAGAGCAGGCCCGTGACCGGCGCAAGCGGGCCGCTGCCGGCGCCGCTGCCGCTGGTTGCGCCCGTGAGCGCACCCGTCACGCTGGACAGCAGGCCCGTCACCGGAGCGAGCGGACCGCCGGCGCCGGTGCCGGTTGCGCCGCCGAGCGTACCCGTCAGGCCGGAGAGCAGACCCGTGACCGGACCGAGCGGGCCGCTGCTGCCCGAGGTGCCGCCGAGGATGCCCGTCAGGCCGCCGAGCGGGCCGGTGCTGCTGCCGCCGGTGAGGCCGCCCGTCAGGCCACCGAGCGCGCTCGTGATGGCGCCGAGCGGATTCGTGCCGCTGCCGCCGCTGACGAGACCGCCGACTGACGCGACCAGGGTGCCCGTGTCGACGACCGTCTTGCCGAGCGCGCTCGTGACCGCGTTGTTGCCGGTCGACGAGAGCAGCGTGCCGGCCTTGCCGAGGCCGCTGCCCAGCGTCGCGAGCAGCGAGTTGACCGGCGCGCCGAGGCCGGTTGCGTTGCCGACCGTCCGCGTGGTCGAGGCGACGACCGAAGTGATCGGCGTAATCGCGGTGCTGAGGGTTTGCGTGACCTGTTGAACCGGCCCCGTCGACAGGGCGTTCGTGAGCACGCCGGCGCCGCTCGACACCGCATTGCCGAGCGTGCTGACGGTATTGCCGAGCGGGGTGGTGACGGCGCCGAGCGGAGCGAGCGCGCCGCTGCCGAGACTCGTCACGAGGTCGCCCGTATCGGTGACCGCGTTGCCGACATGACCGACCACGCCGCCGACGCTCGCGACGGTCATGCCGATCGCGTCGTTGCCGGTGCCGAGCTGGCCGAGCCCTTGCGACACGCCGTTGCCGAGCGTCGAGATCGCGTTGCCGGCTTCCTGCACGACACCGCCGGCGGCCTTGGTCGTTTGCGGGCTGACGCCGGGCAGCGTCTGCGAACCGATGACCGAGCCGACGCCCGCAACCGTGGCGCCGACATCGCCGACCACGCCACCGGTATTGCCGGCGACAGTGCCGAGCGCATTCGCGACCGTTGTATTGTTACCACTCGGATTCGTGCCGGACGAGTTGTTCGGGTTGCTGTTGCTGCCCGTCGGGGTCGTGCCGGAGCCGCCGGAGCCCGCCGAACCGCTGCCGTTGGTCGTCGAAAGCGTGCCGCCGGCGGAGTTGCTGCCGCTGCCGCCGGTGCCTGTGCTCAGGCTGCCGGAGCCTCCGCAAGCACCAAGAGAAAGCATGGCCGCGATGCTCGCCGCGATCAGCGTTGTCCGAATAGTCGTGTTGGTCGTTTGAATGGTCATGTCGCCCTCGTATCGCATCAGTTGTTGGATGTTTGCCGCGCGGCTATCTCTGCACGAGCCGTGCCATTTCGAATGCGCGATGCGAGGATTTTTTTGAATAAACGGTGCAAAGCCTTATGCGATAAGGCTTTGCCGAATATCGAAAGAATTGCGGCGAAGGCAGTTAGCGGCCGCGAGGAACGTTTCGAGAGTCTTTTGCAAGGGCTGCGTAACGTAACGAGCCGTGCGCGCCGTTACGGTGCACGGCGTAACGCAAACGTTTCTCGAACCCTCGTGTGCTTGAAACGCTCTGTTCAAACAGATAATTAGTGGACCGAATCTAACCTATGGTTATTCCTATGTGCGCAAACGCACGGACTGCCGTTAACCTGAACATGGGCCAAAAGTAAAGATCGTGTGAAGCCGAGGGCATCGGACAATTGCTTAAATAAGATTGTTCGGCTATAAAACCCGCAAGCGTCAGCGATTGACGTGGGGAGGTACGTTATCGAACAGACAGTTCCAACACACCGTTGTAGGCAAGGCGGCTGCGTGGTAGGACTACTGCAAGGCAACGGACGGGACCGGAAATGAGAGAAACGGTCCGCTGCATCGGCAGAGTTCGGTCGTACAGCAGCATTAAATCAAACGAAATATATGAAGTTCCGAGGGTAAAAATGAAAAAGCTCACACAACGCTTCCTGAGAGACAACAAAGGCGTGACCGCCATCGAATACGGGCTGATCGCGGGGTTGATCGCACTGGCCATCGTAACGACGGCGACTTCGCTCGGTACCAGTCTGAGCGACATGTTTTCGAGTATCTCCACTCAGATCCAGACAGCGGCTGGTACAGGTACAGCCCCTAAGAGCTGACAGCCTTTAAACGTATTGCAAAGTACTCGGCGCAATTTCGCTGAGTACTTTGCATGTGTTTTTGCGCATAGCGCTATGGGTTAATGCGAATTGCAATGCAATTCGCATTGCGTTGTCACGCCTGTCGAGTCTGAAATGAGCTTCGCAACGGGGATCGGTTTATTTATCGTCTGGGCCGCGGTTGTCGCTATAAGCGATTGCCGTGCTAGGCGCATTTCCAATTCGATTATCGTCGCGGGATTGGCGGCGGCATTCGGCTGCGCGTTATTCGGCTGCGGACCATTCGGCATTTCGTTGCTTCAGGCAGGGATTGGCGCATTGGTCGGCCTGTTTTCGTTATTACCCTTTTTCGCATTCGGTTTGATGGGCGCTGCGGACGTCAAGGTGTTTGCCGTGCTTGGCGCCTGGTGCGGCATGCACGCATTGCTCGGGTTGTGGATGGCCGCGAGTCTCGCGGCCGGCATTCATGCGCTGTGGCTATTGATCGTCACGCGCACGCGGCTCGCGGGGCTTGGCCAGAACGGTCGCGCGACGTTCGAACTGGCCGGCAGGGCCTCGACGCCCTATGCCGCATGCCTGAGCGTGGCCGCGACACTGTGGCTGGTGCTGCGCGCAACGGGCCGGGGGCTGTGATGAGGCACCGCGCCATGCAACCCATCCGCCGCCCGCACACACGCATGCAGGCAGCGAACGCAAGCCGGCAACGCGCGCAGCGCGGCGCGACGGCCGTCGAGTTCGCGCTCGTGTTCCCGCTGTTCTTCCTGGTTCTCTACGCGATCGTGACGTACAGCCTGATCTTCGTCGCGCAGCAGAACCTCACGCTCGCGGCCTCGGAAGGCGCGCGCGCCGCATTGAACTGGCAGACCAACGTGTCGATGGCTACCGCGCTCACGAACCGCGGCAACGCCGCGTGCGCCGCCGCGAAGCTCGTGGTCCAGCCGCTCGTGAATGCGATGCAGTGCGCGGCCACGAATGCGAGCTGCGGAACCGGCAATGCGATGACCTGCATCACCGTTTCGCTGACGTACAACTA
Source organism: Paraburkholderia sp. Ac-20342 (assembly GCF_017104985.1). Taxonomy (NCBI): domain Bacteria; kingdom Pseudomonadati; phylum Pseudomonadota; class Betaproteobacteria; order Burkholderiales; family Burkholderiaceae; genus Paraburkholderia; species Paraburkholderia sp. Ac-20342. Next base: position 64,977 of record NZ_JAAGPQ010000045.1, read on the forward strand.
CACGAGCAATCCGCTCGTGCCGCCGCTGCCGCTGCTTAATCTCGCCATGCCCACCACGTTGTCCGGCAACGCGACGGTCCAGCTCAACCCGGAGAACATCCAGTGACGCCGGCACCGATCTTTTCTCCCGTCGCCGGCCGCGTGAGCGCACGCGTTCGCCGCATGGCCTCGCGCTGTTCGTCCTTCATCAACCGACGCAATCCATCGCACTACCCGTCATGCCGAATCTGACCAAAATTCTTGCCGGTGTCCTGATCGCGCTCGCGCTCGTGCTCGGCATCTTCGCGTGGACGCTGTCGCGCCGTCCGGCACCGGTCGCGGCCGCGCCGGCGGTGCAGGCGAGCTTCCCGGTGGTCGTCGCGACCCGCACCTTGCCGGGCGGCAAGCCGATCACCGTCGACGAACTGCGCGTGCAGAACCTGCCGATCAACCCGAACGGCGCCTTCACCGACCCGGCGCAACTCGCGGGCCGCGTGCCGAACGCCGACATCGGCGCCGATTCGCCGGTGCTCGAAGCCCAGTTGTCCTCGGGACTTGCCGAGCGCATCGAGCCGGGCGAGCGCGCGCTCGCGGTGCGCGTCGACGAAGGCAATGCCGTCGGCAATCGCTTGCGGCCGGGCAATTTCGTCGACGTGTTCTTCACGTTGAAGCGCGACGGCAACGGCAATCTCGGCAGCGGCGCCGAAATCGATCGTACGCAGGCGCGTCTGCTGCTCTCGAAAGTGCGCGTGCTCGCATTCGGCAACGCGACGACAACCGGCGACAACGGTGGCGACCCGAACGGCCTCGTGCGCACTGCGGTGCTCGCCGTGCCGCTCGCCGACATCGACCGTCTGACGCTCGCCGAAAGCTCGGGGCGCCTCGTGTTCGCGTTGCGCAATCCGAAGGATGCCGAAGTGGTCGATCAGAACGAGCTGCCGGCTTATCCGGGCGTGCTGA